>USFH01000102.1 GCA_900553925.1 uncultured Clostridium sp. | reverse complement strand
TCTATCGTAAGTGGTGTGGCAGAAGGATGTATCCAGTCAGAAGCAGCACTGATCGGTGGCGAGACTGCGGAACATCCGGGACTGATGCCGGAGGATGAGTACGATCTTGCAGGATTTGCAGTTGGTGTCTGCGATAAGAAGGATATGATTACAGGACAGAATATCAAGCCGGGCGATGCATTGATCGGTATTGCATCGACAGGTGTGCATAGTAACGGATTTTCGCTTGTCCGCAAAGTGTTTGATATGACAAGGGAAAGCCTTTCTACTTATTATGATGAACTTGGAACAACACTTGGCGAGGCGCTTCTTGCACCGACAAGAATTTATGTGAAGGCACTTCGCAGCGTGAAGGAAGCGGGCGTGACGATCAAGGGGTGCAGCCATATCACAGGTGGTGGATTCTATGAGAATATTCCACGTATGTTGCCGGAAGGAATCGTCGCAAGCGTGAAGAAGGACAGCTATGAAGTGCCGGCAATCTTCAAGCTCCTTGCCAAGACTGGTAATATTGAAGAGAAGATGATGTACAACACATACAATATGGGTATCGGTATGGTACTTGCCGTAGATGCTGCCGATGTAGATAAAACACTTGCCGCTTTGGAAAAAACTGGCGATAAGGCATGGGTAATCGGTGAGACAAAGGCAGGAGAAAAAGGAGTCGAATTATGCTAAGAGTTGTCGTGTGCGTGTCCGGTGGCGGAACGAATCTGCAGGCAATCATTGACGCCGTGGCAGATGGTACGATCACGAATACAGAGCTGGTCGGTGTGATCAGCAACAATTATGGCGTGCGCGCATTGGAGCGTGCGAAGAAAGCAGGCATCGATGGCAAGGTTGTATCCCCGAAGGATTATGAGAATCGTGCTGCATTTAATGAAGGCCTGCTTGCTGCAATCCGTGCCTATCAGCCGGATCTGATCGTGCTTGCGGGATTTTTGGTTGTGATTCCGGAGGCTATGATTGAGGAATACGAGAATAAGATTATCAACATTCACCCATCCCTGATTCCGTCGTTCTGTGGAACAGGATATTATGGTCTGAAAGTGCATGAGGCAGCACTTGCCCGTGGCGTCAAACTGACCGGTGCAACCGTGCATTATGTGGATAAGGGAACCGATACAGGACCGATTCTTCTGCAGAAAGCAGTGGAAGTAAAACCGGGAGATACACCGGAGATTTTACAGAGACGTGTGATGGAAGAGGCAGAGTGGAAGTTACTACCGGCAGCCATCAATATGATCGCAAATGGTGAAGCATAGGAATAGAACCGAATAAAGGAGGAAATCATGAAAGTACTTATCGTAGGTGGCGGTGGCAGAGAGCATGCCATTGCGTGGAAGTGTAGTCAGAGCAAACGTGTCACAGAGCTTTATGCAGCACCTGGAAATGCAGGTATTGCACAGCTTGCAACATGTGTTGATATATCGGTAATGGATGCAGAAAAACTGGTTGCATTTGCTAAGGAAAAAGAAATTGATCTTGCAATTGTCGGACCGGATGATCCGCTTGTGGCAGGTGTTGCGGACGCATTTATGGATGCAGGCATCCGTGTGTTCGGCCCAAGAGCCAATGCGGCGATTATCGAGGGATCAAAAGCATTTTCCAAGGATCTGATGAAGAAATACGGAATCCCATCTGCAGCCTATGAGACATTTGACAATGCAGAAGCGGCACTTGCATATCTGGAAACAGCGAAGATGCCAATCGTACTGAAGGCGGATGGCCTTGCACTTGGTAAAGGAGTATTGATCTGTAACACTCTTGAAGAGGCGAAGGAAGGCGTCAAGACATTGATGCTCGATAAGCAGTTTGGTTCAGCCGGGGATAAGATTGTCATTGAGGAGTTTATGACAGGCCGTGAAGTATCCGTACTTTGCTTCTGCGATGGTACGCATATCAAGCCGATGGCTTCTGCACAGGATCACAAGCGTGCAAAGGATGGTGACAAGGGACTTAACACCGGCGGTATGGGAACATTCTCACCAAGCCCGTTTTATACAGATGATGTAGACAGATTCTGCAAGGAACACGTCTACCAGAAGACGATGGATGCGATGAAGGCAGAGGGCAGAGATTTCACAGGAATCTTATTCTGTGGTCTGATGCTGACACCGGATGGCCCGCGTGTGCTGGAGTACAACGCGAGATTCGGTGATCCGGAGGCTCAGGTTGTACTTCCGCGCATGAAGAATGATATTATCGATGTGATGGAAGCTTGCATCGATGGCAAGCTTGATGAGGTGGAACTGGAGTTTGACGAGCAGGCAGCAGTCTGCGTGGTTCTGGCATCGGACGGATATCCGGAGCATTATGATAAGGGCTTTGTGATAGATGGTCTGGATACATTTAAGGATAAAGAAGGATACTATGTATTCCATGCAGGAACCAAACAGACAGATAAAGGAATTGTAACAAATGGTGGCCGTGTATTAGGTGTGACAGCAAAGGGAAAGACATTGGTAGAGGCACGTGCGAACGCATATAAAGCAACGGAATGGATTCAGTTTGAGAACAAATATATGCGACATGATATTGGTAAGGCCATCGATGAACAGTAATCAGGAAGAAGGAATTTTATGTTCATTGAACTTGATTTTAACAGCAACGAGGCAATTTATATGCAGTTGCGGAATCAGATCATACTGGGAATTGCACAGGATAAAATCAAGAATGGTGAGTCGTTGCCGTCTGTTCGGCAATTGGCGGAAGATATCGGTGTGAATATGCACACAGTGAACAAAGCATATGCATTACTTCGAAATGACGGATATCTGAAGCTTGACCGCAGAAAAGGCGCTGTTGTCTGCGTGACGGTAGAGTCGCGCAAGGAACAGCTCGAGAAGGTCAATCTGGATATGCAGATGCTGGTAGCGGAGGCAATATGCAAAGATATCAGTCTTGCTGAAATGCACCAGATTATAACGGATATGTATAAAGAATTTGGCGACATTGCACACGGAGGTAATAAGGAAACATGAGACTAGAATATACAGAGCAGGTACAGGAAGTGCTTGCTGTGATGGAGGACTGCGCACAGCGGATGCGTTATGGGTATGTTGGAACGGAACATCTGCTTTATGGATTGCTCTGCTGTGAAGATGTGACGGCGTGGAGACTTCTTACAGAAAATGGCGCAGATTTGACGTTTGTGGAGAAGTATCTGGAGACAAACAAGGGCGAGAAACGTTCGACGAAATTACCGGCATATTCCGAGAAACTGCTTGCGGTTTTGGAACAGGCAGAGAAAGAGGCAGACCGGTTCCGGGACGAACGGATCGGAACAGAACATATTTTGCTTGCAATCCTGAAGTCCATGGATACAATTGCAGTGAAATTGTTGAATTCCATGGCGGTAAATCTGCAGAAGCTTTTCGTGGATACACTGACTGCACTTGGCATGGATCTCGCTCAGGCAAAGAGAGAACTGGGATTGTTGAAGAACCCTAAGAATAAGAAGAAATCAACGTCTCCAACTTTGGATCAGTATAGCCGCGATTTGACGCAACTGGCGAAAGATGGCATGCTGGATCCGGTTGTCGGAAGAATGGCAGAGGTAGAACGTGTCATGCAGATACTCTGCCGCCGCATGAAGAACAATCCATGTCTGGTAGGTGAACCGGGCGTCGGTAAGACTGCGGTTGTGGAGGGTCTGGCGCAATTGATCGCTTCCGGAAATGTTCCGGAGCTTCTGGCGGATAAGCGTATTATGAGTCTGGATCTGTCCGGGATGGTTGCAGGTTCAAAGTATCGTGGCGAGTTTGAGGAACGTATCAAACGTGTGATAGCTGAGGTTTCTGCTGCGGGAAATGTAATTCTGTTTGTCGATGAGCTTCATACACTGATCGGAGCAGGTGGCGCAGAAGGTGCCATGGACGCATCGAATATACTAAAACCGGCACTTTCCCGTGGAGAAGTGCAGATGATCGGCGCAACAACAAGAACGGAATATCGTAAGTATATCGAAAAGGATGCTGCGCTCGAGCGTCGATTCCAGCCAGTCTATGTGGAAGAACCTACACGAGACGAGACGATTGAAATATTAAAAGGATTACGTGAGAAGTATGAGCAGCATCATGGTGTTGCCATTACAGATGATGCGATTGCTGCGGCGGCTGACTATGCAATCCGCTATATTAATGACCGTTTTCTGCCGGATAAGGCAATTGATCTGATCGATGAAGCATCATCCAGAAAGAAGCTTGGTATATTTGCGGGCGCAAAGACAAATGGCAGGATCGAGGAAGAATTGCGCAGACAACAGGATGCACTCGAAGAGGCACTTCAGCAGGGAGATATAGAGCTTGCACAGGAGATAAGGAAGGATATCTCCAAGTCTGAGAAGAAGCTGGCAAGAACAAAAGCAAAGTTATATGAACAGGAGCAGGAACAGCTGCAGGTAACAGAGGATGATGTGGCAGATGTCGTATCAGTCTGGACCAAAATACCTGTAAATAAGATTACCCAGACTGAATCGGAACGGCTTTTGAAATTAGAGGATATTCTGCACAAACGCGTAGTGGGACAGAATGAAGCGGTTGAGACAGTTGCGAAGGCAATCCGTCGTGGCAGAGTTGGCTTGAAGGATCCGAAGCGACCGATTGGATCATTTCTGTTCCTTGGACCAACCGGCGTTGGAAAGACCGAGGTATCCAAGGCACTTGCGGAAGCTATGTTTGGCAATGAGAATGCAATCATCCGCGTAGATATGTCGGAGTATATGGAGAAGCACAGTGTGTCTAAGATGATTGGATCTCCTCCGGGCTATGTCGGCTTTGAAGAGGGGGGACAGCTTTCGGAACAGGTGAGAAAAAATCCATATTCGGTAATCCTGTTTGATGAGATTGAGAAGGCGCATCCGGATGTATTCAATGTGTTACTGCAGGTGCTTGATGATGGTCGTATTACGGATTCCCAGGGAAGAACCGTCGATTTCAAGAACACGATTATCATTATGACAAGTAATGCCGGTGCCCAGCGAATCATTGATCCAAAAAAACTGGGATTTTCAAATGTGGAGGATGCAGACTCAGAACATAAGGACATGAAGAATAATGTCATGGAAGAGGTAAAGCGGATGTTTAAACCGGAATTTTTGAACCGGATTGATGACATTATTGTATTCCGTACACTCTCAAAAGAGGATGTCAAGGGCATTACGGCGCTTATGTTGAAGGAGTTAAAGAACCGCCTTGCAAAACAGCTTGGAATTACGCTCACATACGGAGATACTGTGAAAAACTTTATCTTCGAGAAGGGTTATGACAAAAAATATGGAGCACGTCCACTGAAGCGTGCAATCCAGAACAACATCGAAGATTCACTCGCAGAAGAAATCCTGGCGGGCAATTTCCGGTCGGGTGATAAAGTGAGCATGACAGTCAAAGATGGAAAGGTTCTGTTCACAAAAAAATAATTAATTTCCACAAAAATGCTGTAAGATTTTGTAGATATATATGTAAAATTGATGTATAATGAAACAGAATTAAGTGATGAATTTCGCGCAGATATGCGCAAATCAAAATACAATACGGAGGAACAGAATATGGCAGTAATCGAAGAACTGATCCGGGAAGAAGAGACAGGTGCCCTCAGCTTTGGTAATTTTGCACTTGCAGCAAAGACCAAGAAGGATGGTTTCCAGTATCAGGGAGACAGCTATAAGATCAAGACTTTCCGCGAAATAACAAAGCTTGAGAGAAACGGAATGTTTGTATACGAGTCAGTACCGGGAACCGTTGTTCATGATTTCCGTGCAACGGACAAGGCGGTGAACTTTGTGGTTGAGGGAGAGGAAGATTCCCAGATCACATTGGAACTCGAGGCAGAGCGTGAGTACAAGATCCATATCGATAAAGTCTATGTAGGCAAGATGAAGACAAATCTTGGTGGTAAGTTGAACTTAAGCGTAGAATTGGAGCCATCGAAGATGGTAGATATTCTGGTAGAGAAAATCTAAGACAGACAAGAAGTTGAAACTGTCGTGCCGGAGCGATTCGGTGCGGCAGTTTTTTTATGCAGAATGCGTTATTTAGAATGCAAATGATGCGTACGGGAGATTTCCTCGGATGCTGCCTGTCTGGATTGGAACGGAAGGAGTATGAAATGGCAAAGGAAAAACAGATTTTTTTCTGTAAAGAGTGTGGATATGAATCGGCGAAATGGCAGGGGCAGTGCCCGGGATGCCACGCCTGGAATACATTTGTGGAGGAAACCGTCAAGACGAATGTCAAGACAGGGAAGGTGCATAGGGATGCTGTGGAGCCGATGGGGATTTTGGAGGTGTCGACTGCAAAGGAAAGCCGGATTCCTACAGGTATGAGGGAACTGGACCGGGTACTGGGTGGGGGTATCGTGAAGGGCTCCCTTGTTTTAGTTGGCGGAGATCCGGGAATCGGAAAATCAACAATACTTCTTCAGATGTGCAGGAATCTGGTACACACAAATACGAATGTGCTGTATGTCTCAGGCGAGGAATCGTTAGCCCAGATAAAAATGCGTGCAGAACGAATCGGTGTATTTGAGAAGGATATGCTGTTACTGTGCGACAATGATATGGATAATATCGAGTCGGTCATAAAGAAAAGCAATGCAAGCGTTGTGATTATTGACTCGATTCAAACGATGGTTGTGGAAGAGGTCGGTACAGCGCCGGGAACAGTGACGCAGGTGCGGGAAGTGACCGCAAGACTGATGCAGGTAGCAAAGCAGTATGGAATTGCAATTTTTATTGTAGGACATGTTACGAAGGAAGGCAATGTTGCCGGACCGAGAACACTGGAGCATATGGTGGATTCCGTGTTATACTTTGAGGGAGACAGAAATCATGGCTTCCGTATATTAAGAGGCGTAAAAAACAGATTCGGATCTACGAATGAAATCGGTGTATTTACAATGACGGAAAAAGGTCTTGATGAGGTGGATAATCCATCCCAGGCACTGTTGAATGGGCGCCCGCAGAATGTGTCGGGTTCTGTTGTTGTGTCTTCGTTGGAAGGGACAAGACCGATATTGGTCGAGCTGCAGGCACTTGTATGCCAGACAAATTTTAATATGCCGCGGCGTACAGCGGTTGGAATCGATTATAACCGGGTGAATCTGATTCTTGCTGTAATGGAAAAAAGAGTGGGCATGAATCTGTGGGGATATGACGCGTATGTGAATATTGCCGGAGGTATGAAGGTAAATGATACAGCGGTAGATCTGGGCGTGGCATTCGCAATTGCATCCAGCATGAATAATAAAGTTGTACCGAGCGATACTATGATTATCGGAGAGATTGGGCTTGCAGGAGAAATTCGAGGTGTCACCAATGTATTGCAGCGTGTCAAAGAAGCAGACAAGATGGGATTTGCAACCTGCATTATTCCAAAGTCGAATTACGATAAGGCAATGGATAAGTTGAATGTGAAAATATTAGCTGTATCAACGCTGGTAGAGGCGCTTTCGCTGTTATAATATCAAAAAATGAAAAAAATTCAAATTAGCTGTTGACTTTCTAAAAACGAAGTGATATTATAAGCAAGCTGTCGCTGATACGACGGTAAAAAACACCATTCGATATCACGTTTTGAAAATCAAAAAGTTGAAAAAACTTCTTGACAAAGACGAAACAAAGTGATATTATAAGGAAGCTGTCGCTGAGGACAGCAAATATGAACCTTTGACAAATTAATAACATGTTAACCCTGAAAATTTCTTTAAGATATTTTCAAGGATTTATACAAATCCTATTCATT
>USFH01000101.1 GCA_900553925.1 uncultured Clostridium sp. | reverse complement strand
GTCACCCGTACATTTATACCAAAATCATATCACTTAGGAGGATTCTCATATGGTTAAAACTAATTTATTTTCTGACGTTGCATCTGTGGAACAATATATTGCTACCTACCCAGTTGCAAATGCACTATACAATTCCTTTCGCCCAGACTGGAAGATTCTCGTACAAGACTTTTTCTTGAGTAAACGTACTCTGCCATTAACTTATGATCCGTTTTTTAAACGCATCTTCAATGCAGATACTCACCCAGACCGTCTCTCCCGATTGATTTCTTCAATACTCGGTCAAGAGGTTACCGTAACAGAAATCCTTTCGAACGAAGACACATTGCTCAAAGGAAATTCATTACTCATTATGGATATTGTTGTTCGTCTCGCAAATGGTTCTATTACCACAGTGGAAATACAGAAACTGTCAGCAGCTTTCCCAACCGAACGAATGTCTTGTTATTCTGCTGATTTATTGTTACGTCAGTATGAACAGGTTAAAAATCGATTAAAGAAACATTTTAATTATTCAGCAATCAATAAAGTCTATACTATCGTGATATTTGAAAATACAGATTCAGAAACAACGAACGCTCCTGTCTATCAGGCATTTCACGCTGAACCTGTGGCTGACAAATATCTACATCATGGAAAAATCACTTTTGATACAGGATTAAACCTCGAATTTCTCCAAGAATTCTACCTGATATCTCTTGACGTTTTTCGAGAAGTTGGATATGCTAAAGATGATAAAGAGCTTACCGCTTGGCTATCATTGCTTGCAACAAATACATACGAAGATGCTTCTCTTCTATGTCAGAAATATCCGTGGATGAATGAAATCTTTGAAGAAATATCTGAGTACATCCACAACCCGGAGGAGGTGGTAAGAATGTTTTCAGAAGCACTAAAAATGATGGATGATAACATGTATCAATATATGGCTGATCAGCATATGGCACTTGTAAAAGAACAACAGGGGAAAATTGATAATCTATGTATCCTGTTGATTGAACAAATGAAAGAAAACAAGAAATCCAAAGAAGATGCTGTGAAAGATCTTGTTGCCGCTTGCGATCTCTCATATGATAAAGCAAAAGAACTCGTTGATAAAAACTGGTAATAAAAAAGAAAGGTCTATCCAATTCCCTCGGATAAACCTTTCTTTTTTATCTCATATCTATTATATCCCTAAAACAAAAACCGTAGCCATCCAAGCAGATACCGTACAACAAACACCCTACGACGGCGTTTCGGTGTAAGTGCGATTGGCTCCACATGATATGGATTCGCATACTGTCCGTCGGCAAGCACCTGTCTTGCACCCTGTTCATATTTCATCATGGCTGATTCCAACTGGGCGTTGATCTCCTTACTTCGAATTACGAGCATCAGTTCTGTGTCCAAATAGACACTGCGCATATCCATATTGAACGAACCAATGATGGATATATCATCATCGATCAGAATGCTCTTTCCATGATACGAATATCCGCCTTCATACTCCCAGATTGTAACACCGGTACTACTGATCCTGTCCCGGTTTTTCTGGTAATCTGCGGAACCAAACGGGTTGCCGTTATTCGCGACAGAGTTTGTCATAACCGTAAATTCCGTTACATTTGCGGCAACGTCCGCCCATGTGTCATACATCATGTCATTGCAGATGATATACGGCGTGTGGATCTTCACCCGTTTCTTCGCCTGCTTCATCAGGACACCCATCTCATACCATGCTGTCGGCTCCTTCGCCCCGGTATGGATTGGATTCGAGATCAACATGATCTTGTCAGTTGCAACCGTATCTTTCTCAAAGTCCGTGTCTGTGATTGTATCTTTCTGTGCTTTGTAATAGGTGGCAAATGCCGTCTGCACATCTTCCTTCGCCTGCTTGACAGATTTCCGGTCGGCAAGCTTTTCTTTGTCATGGAAATATTTACAATCCTTCTGACTCCAGATTGTCTCAAAATAAGCAAGCAACTGGTTCACGGAACTATCTGCCTGCGGATTCTCACAGACGACCAGCACATCACGGTCGTAATTCTTATGTCCCGGGAACTCACCAAGGAAATAATTGTATGTATTTCGTCCGCCAAGGATGTATGTTTTCCCATCTGCGATCAGATATTTGTCATGCATCCGCCCCATCATCTCCCAGGGTTTTAACGGGTTCGCACGGTTATACACCTTGATCTCGATATTCGGATGCGACGACATCGCATAGAAATATGCATTTCCTTCCATCGCCGTCCAGCTCTCGAATCCATCCACCAGGATACGGATGTGCACATTCCGTTCCGCTGCCCGAAGCAAAGCACCCATCATAATCTGTCCGCTTTCATCATCGTGAAATGCGAACGTAGATAAGATGATTTCTTCCTTCGCCTGTTCAATCAGGCGGACACGCTGCAATAACGCATTACCATTTTCCTCAATGATACATGCACGTTCTTCAACTGTTGCATCTGTATAGATATCTTCGGGATGCAGGCTCTGCTTCGTCTCTTCCGAGAGCTCCGGCTGCTTCTTGTATGCAGCAAATATTCCAATCATTTCATATAGCAGAATGATCACGATTGCGCCAACGACGCAACCGATCACTCTAAGCACTCGATGTTTCCTCATTGATTATCTGTTTTTCGCCTTTGTCTTGATCTCTTCCTCAATCTTCGCAACAAATTCATCCAGACCAACAACAGTTGTATCTGCCTGACCATGCAGTCTGTAAGATACCGTGTTATTCTCTACCTCATTGAATCCAAGGACCAGAAGATATGGAACCTTCTCCACCTGGCCTTCACGCATACGGTAACCAAGCTTCTCTGCTCTGTCATCTAACTCGACGCGGACATTCTTCGCATCCAGCGCATCCACAACTTTGTGTGCGTATGCCATCAACTCTTCGTTGTCTGTCTTAACCGGCATAACCTTTACCTGAACCGGTGCTAACCAGGTTGGAAGGTTACCCTTTGTCTCCTCCAGAATGTATGCCATGAAACGATCCAGAGAACCGAGGATTGCTCTGTGCAATACAACCGGTGTCTTCTTCTCGCCATCTTTGTCAATATAAGTAAGCTGGAACCTCGCAGGCAGACAGAAGTCAAGCTGACAGGTAGAAAGTGTATATTCATTTCCGACGGCCGGCTTTACATTTACATCAAGCTTTGGTCCGTAGAATGCTGCCTCACCGATTTCCTCTGTATACTCGATGCCAAGGTCATTCAATACCTTACGAAGTGCATCCTCGGCTGTGTTCCACATCTCATCATCATCGTGGTATTTTACCTTGTTCTCCGGGTCACGCAGAGACAGCACGCAACGATAATCTGTGATACCGAAATCCTTGTATGTGCTGAAGATCAGGTCTACAACCTTTGAGAACTCATCCTCGATCTGCTCCGGTGTCACGAACAAATGCGCATCGTTCTGACAGAAATGTCTGCCTCGCTCGATACCCTTCAAAGTACCACTCGCCTCGAAACGGAAGTCATGTGCGATCTCACCAATACGGATTGGGAGGTCTTTATAAGAATGCATACGGTTTGCATAAATCATCATATGATGTGGGCAGTTCATTGGACGAAGAACGAAAGACTCACCCTCTACGTCCATGGCTGGGAACATATTTTCCTTGTAGTGATCCCAGTGACCGGATGTCTTGTACAGATTCACCGTACCAACACATGGTGTCATAACGTGCAGGTAACCAAGCTTGCGCTCCTTATCCTTAATATAGTTTTCAAGCTCCTGCCAGATCGTATAACCCTTTGGAAGGAACATCGGAAGTCCACGTCCAACGAGATCGTCTACCATGAACAGCTGCATATCCTTACCGATCTTTCTGTGGTCTCTCTCCTTTGCCTCTTCGAGAAGCTTCAGATGTGCCTCCAGCTCTTCTGCTGTTGGGAAGCAGACACCGTAAATTCTCTGCAATACCTTGTTGTTGCTGTCGCCCTTCCAGTAAGCGCCTGAGTGACGGAGCAGCTTAAAGTTACGGCAAAGCTTTACATTATCTACGTGAGGACCGCGGCAGAGGTCTGTAAAATCGCCCTGCTCATAGCAGGAAATCGTTCCATCTTCCAAATTAGAGATCAGATCCAGCTTGTACTCATCATCCTTGAACATCTCCAGAGCCTCTTCCTTGGAAATCTCCTTACGGATGATCTTCTTGCCGGACTTTGCAACCTTCTTCATTTCCTTCTCGATCGCTGCGATATCCTCGTCACGGATTACGTCATCGCCAAGGTCTACATCATAGTAGAAGCCTTCTGCAACAACCGGTCCTACCCAGAACTTTGCCTGTGGGTACAGGTGCTTGATTGCCTGCGCCATTAAGTGGGCACAGGAGTGGTTCAATGTTTTTAACTGCTCGTCTTCTTTGAAGTTTACCATTTCTTATTCTCCTTTTTCCATTATTGCGAAACAACCCTACTGTATGGGAGCCACATATGAATTGTATTCTACGCAGACACGCTCTCGCTCGGTTCAGCACGCAGTGGTACTAAATTCACGACAAACAAGTTTGCCGTTCATTAAGTACCAGCGTGCTTCAACGGTCTGCTTAAGAACTACAATTCATATGTGTCTCAATCTACTTTACGAAGTTGTTTCGCAAAATACCAAAAAGCACCCTTGAGATACAATGCCTTAACCTTGTATCTAAGGGTGCTTTCACACGGTTCCACCTTAGTGTTTCACTTCATTTGGCTTTAACGCATGCCTTACGGTGACGCTTCAACAACCGGTCATCCGGTCATCTTCTACGCACAGCTCGGGAATGGTTTTCATACATTTCTTCCATAAACGGCTTCCAGCTTATGTCGTTCTCTCTGGATGGTGCCCATGCACTACTCTTTCCGTCAACGCTTTTTCCTATATACATGGGTATTATACCACAGGATTTTTGTTTGACAACCCGATTTTTGAATAAAATTAGATTCTCCGGTTCATACTTTCGTAAGAATCTATTTTCAAAGGAGTACAATCATGTCAGAAATGTTTTGTTTTCAATGTCAGCAGACCGCAGGCAACAAAGCCTGTGTGACAACCGGTGTCTGCGGCAAACAGCCAGAAACCTCTAATCTGCAAGACGAGCTCGTATGCGAGCTGATCCAGCTGGCTGAGGCAGCTACGAAGGAGCAGAATTTCACGTCCGAATCCTGCCGTCTGATCATCGACGGACTTTTCACAACCTTGACCAATGTGAATTTTGATAACGATGCGATCCGGGATTTTATCCATCGTGTCATTGCGGAGCGGGAACGCATCGGTTCCACACCTGTTCCGGTTATCTCTCTGTGGGATGGTGCAAACGATATCGTATCGCTTCGCTCCACCCTGCTCTTCGGACTGAAGGGTATGTCCGCCTACGCGCATCACGCCCGCAACTTAAGCTATGAGAACGAGGACGTCAACCGATGGTTTTACAAGGGCTTATGCGAGGTCAATCGGGAACACACTGTGGAAGAATGGATTGCCCTGATCATGGAATTTGGGCAGGTTAATTTCAAATGTATGGAATTGCTTGACACAGCAAATACAAAATCCTTCGGCACTCCGGAACCGCGACGCGTACACACCGACATCCGGAAGGGACCATTTATCGTCGTGTCCGGTCACGACCTAAAAGATATGGCAGAACTGCTCGCACAGACAGAAGGAACCGGTATCAATGTCTACACACACTGCGAGATGCTTCCGGCACATGGCTATCCGGAGCTTGCGAAATATAAGCATCTTGCCGGGAATTTCGGAACCAGCTGGCAGAGTCAACAGACGGAATTCGAGAATATCCCTGCCCCTGTGCTTTTCACAACAAACTGTCTGATGCCGCCGCGTCCAAGCTACGCTGACCGCATTTACACGACATCCGTTGTCGGTTATGCCGGAATGAAGCACATCACCGGAGATAAAGACGGACACAAGGATTTCAGCGAATTGATTGCACACGCCAAACGCTTAGGCGGTTATGAGCACGACCACAGCATGAGCGGTATTAACGGCGGTCATATTGTAACGACCGGTTTTGCACATGGTGCAGTTTTATCCCACGCAGACAAAATCATAGCCGCCATCAAGAGCGGTGCGATCAAACACATCTTTCTTGTCGGCGGCTGTGACGGTGCCCATCCGGGACGAAATTATTATACGGAATTTGTAAAGCAGACACCGATGGATTCCCTCGTCCTGACACTCGCCTGCGGCAAATACCGTTTTAACGATATCGACCTTGGGGAGATCGACGGGATTCCACGTATCTTAGACATGGGACAATGCAATGATTCTTACAGTGCCATCAAGGTTGCCCTCGCACTTGCAGATGCATTTTCGTGCAGCATCAACGAGCTTCCGCTTACCCTCATCTTATCGTGGTACGAACAGAAGGCTGTCTGCATTCTGCTTACCCTGCTTTCCCTCGGTGTTAAAAAGATATACCTTGGTCCGACACTCCCGGCGTTCATGTCCGAGACCGTTGTCAAATTCTTAGTCGATACCTACCAGCTCCAGCCACTTACCGCGCCGGAGCAGGATATGGATACGATTTTCGGCAGAGGTTAGATTGCCGGATTACTCTACCCCTTTCAATACTTCGATCATGTCAAGCTTCTTGATTCGCTTTGCGAACAGGAAGCTGACAAGAACGGAGATGATCAGCACAAAGATACCAGATAAAATATAATCCATCGCCGGAACCTTCAGCATGTAGTCGTAGTTTTCCCCGTTGCTGTTTATCATCGCATTTAATGTCAGATTTCCAAGCGGTGCGCCAAGCAGGATACCGATGATTGACAACCAGAAGTTCTGTCTGGAAAGCATGCCGAGAATCTTCGCGGACTGCATGCCAAGCACCTTCAATGTCGCAAACTCCTTGATGCGCTCGTTAAAGGAGAGCGAACCAGAATTATACAATACCGTTACGACCAGCACGGCAGAAAACAGGATCATGGCGAAGATCATGATACTCATAACCTCCATGCCCTTCTCATACGCTTCCTTCATCTCGGTCTGGCTGTTCACGCCGCTGACATAAGAAAGTGTCTTCTTGCTCTCAGCATGCTTGTTGTCTGTCATAAGCAAAGTCGGTGTATAGGTTGCTCCGGTCTTCTCGAAGTCCTCTTTCAAAAATGCGATTCCCTGTGTATCAGAGTTTCGATAGATCGCTCCAACCTTTGCCTCATACCATGTATTTTTGCTGTACAGATGCCAGTAGATCGTGTCGCCGACATGAATCTTCATCGTCTCAGAAAGCTTGCGGCTGACACTGACAGTCCCCGGCTTGATCGATGTGATATGGTTGTCAAGGTCGAGAATATTGTACAGCCCTTTGCCCTCGATCACGGTGATCGTCTGTTTCTTCTTCTCATCCGTCGTTGGATTCTGTACCTTGGATACTTCGATCTGGTCGATCATCACCAGTTCTCCGCCAAGCTCTTCCTGCATCGCATTTACCTCGGAGAGCGACGCATCGGCGGAAAGCTTCACCTGATATTCGGATACGGTTGATTTGCCAAACATCATATCTTCCATCTGTGGCACAAGCTCATTGCAGCCTACACCATATAACATCAGAAGCATACCAACTGCGGTTCCAACGATCGACATAAAGGCACGCAGCTTCGAACGTGAGACATCCCGCAGATTGTACTGTGCCTGAAAAGACAATTTGTTCCAAAATGGCAGGTGTTCGAACAGGCACCGTTTACCCTGCTTCGGTGGTGCCGGGCGAAGTGCCTCTGCCGGACGGATCTTCAGAAGCTTCTTGCAGCTTAAGAAATCTGCCAGCACACAGGCAACTACAATTGCCACACCGACAACCAGATAGATTGGGTGAAAGATCGAATGTAATCCCGGTACAATATAATATTCCGCAAACAAGCGGATCAACCAGGGGCATGACCAGAATAAACCCAGAAGGATTCCGGCGATCACACCAAACAGGGAAATAAATAAGCTGAAGCTTAAATAATGGAACAGAATCTTTC
>USFH01000100.1 GCA_900553925.1 uncultured Clostridium sp. | reverse complement strand
AGCGTTTGTAGATACATATATTTTATTTTTGAATATGTTTCCATATACAATATGTTTGGAACCTAGAAATTCTTGATGTTCTGTTTTTATCAGCAATGTTTGAACACGATGTTCAAACAAGCCGCCGCTGAGAAACATCGACCTGTCTGTTCGCTGTAAGCGAGCAGACGATACCCGCCCATGGACGGCGAATCGGCGGCGGTTGCGTCCGTTATCAATTCCTAATATCAGAACATCTTAGAATTTCTTGGTTTCAATACATCGTATATGGAACAATTCAAAATAAAATATATGTACTGTCAATTACATCGGATAATATGCAATTATCTATAATCAATCCTCGTCCTCATATACCAGTATATCTCCCGGCTGACAGTCGAGCGCCTTGCAGATTGATTCCAATGTGGAAAACCGCACTGCCTTCGCCTTGTTATTTTTCAGGATAGACAGATTTGCCTGCGTGATATCAACCTCCTTCGCAAGCTCTGTCAGACCCTTTTTCTTCTGTGCCATCAACACATCCAGATTCACCTTTATCGCCATATCACCACCGCCTTCTCTTATATGGTAATGCCCCCTCGCTTTGCTCGGCGGCAGGTCGTTGGATGCATCCGAAATCACTCGCTTCGCTCATGATAGCATCCTCCTAAATCGTAAAATCATTTTCTTCCTTGTACTGCACTGCTTTGTCAAACACGATGGCAAGCACACGGGAGAAAAGACCTGCGATCAAAAATACTACAACAATGATAAATACGGCTGGTGTGAAGTAAAGTGGAATCCGGCAAAGCATTACTGCCATGATTGCGATGCTGTATATGCCCATCCGGTTCAGACTCTTTACATTTTCCTTCACGAAGCAGTCGTCAGCAAGTACTGTCTTAAACATCTTCCGGAGTTCTCTTAGAATCAGCACTGCGAACACCCCCGCTGTCATGAAGATCAACACCATCCAGATATAATATTCTCCGAAAAACGGATTGATCACGGTTCCGTACCATTTGAATGACACCGGCAAAGTCAGCGTCACGACCATTCCAACGAAATACATGATATCCAGTAAGGTCTTCGTTGCGCCGGCAATTTTGTTTTCTTTCATACCTATCTGTCCTCCCTCATCTTTTCTAAATCGTGTTTTGTAACTTCTTGGCTTTCCTACACCTTATACTATTTATTATTGAATGTCAATATAGTTTTATCGTTTTTCAATAATTTTTTATTGTTTTTCAATTTGAATAATGTTCTACATTCTAATTCATTGCGTAAAAAAAGAACCCGTCCAAACGGGTTCTTACCTATATGTGCAAGGAGTTATATAATCACGTTCACAAATACACTTATTACTTTCTCCCTTTACTGTTTCCCTTGCCAACACACTTTTCATTATATTTCCCCGACACTATTTTTCAATATGTGACAAGAAATGTGACAACAATTTTGTAATTATTAGCAATGGCGATTTTTGTGTGCTTGTAATAAAATATATTTTAATACTATTACACTAGGAGATACAATCATTCATGGATACAATACAACATCTTATCAAGTATTACATCGAATCAAACGGATACACGATTTATTCCATTTCCCAGCAGAGTGGCATCAACCGGACAACTTTACAGAAGATTCTGTCCGGTCAGAGGAAGATTACCCGGGATGTCTATGAGAAGCTTCTTCCGTTCTTCTCTCTATCTCCCATCGACAAAGATGAGTTAGACCGGGCATTTCTGGCGGATCAGATCGGTCTGGAACGGTTCCAGACACATATGGAAATCAAGAAGCTCCTTGAATCATCGCCTTCCTCAATCTCCCCAAACACAGAACAACCCTCAGACGCTGTTACTGTCAATATCGACAAGCTTGCCGATCAGACTCTGGTTCACGGCACCTACGAAATTGCGAATATCATTTATACCCTCGCCGTACATGCAGTCGAATGCGAAGCACAGCCGTTTCTATATACTTATGCGGACCTGAGTCATCCTTATGTCCCGTTTTTTTTCAAGCCGCTATATCATCCACGCTTTCAGCCATTGACCGTCACGCATCTTGTTGAATACCAAAAAACGCTTACGGTAAACGGGAATTACGACAACATACATAATCTCCGGATTCTGATGCATCTGCTCCCATCTTTTCGTTCGTTTCCGGGTAGTTTTTCTGTTTACTTTTATTATGCTGCGCGGCATGACTTTAAGAGTCTGGCTTCTGTATTTCCATACTACGTGATCACGAATACACACGTAGTTTTGTTCTCTTCGGACTACGAAACCGCATTGGTTATATCCAATCCGGATCTGCATGAACACTACCTGAATGTCTACCGGAATGCCCTGACCAAATCCAGCATACTGACATCCGGTGCGCAAACTCCGATGGAACTTCTCAGTGAACTGAACAAGGTGGACCCGAACGAGCATTATCCATTGTGCCTGAATATCCAGCCAACGATTGAGAAGTACATCACACCAGCCATGGTAGAAAAATACATGCTTGATACAACATACCGGGAATTGATCAAGGCGAAGCTCTTTGTGCGGATCGGTCAGCTCACAATGGAGAACCATACGGTTTTATTTACAGAAGAGGGATTGCGGTTATTTACGGAAAAAGGGAAAAATGTAAATTTCCCGGACGAACTCGCTTCACACTTCGATATTGAGGACCGGATCTACATATTGAATAAATTCATTGAGGCAAACACGCACGAAAATGATAATCATTTTCTGATGGTTGACCCATCCAAGCTCCACACCTCACTGAATATCTCCATTGCCTTCGCACCACCATCTTCTACCTAAATTATGCTGGTGCAAAGCAACGGAAATTCCATGATCATTCCACTCCGGGAACACACGCTGTGCAGTTGTATCATGGATTTCATCCAGACACTGCCACAATATGGCTATGTCTGTTCCCTAGAGGAAACAAACCGGATTCTACAAGAGGAAGTTAAGAAATTAGAACAGCAGCTCTAAGCTGCCAGTCTGTCGAAGTAGGAAGAGGGCTCACAGCCCTCTTCTTCCTGTCTTACAGGAATCACGCTTCCCCCGATGATGTCCCCGAGAGATGCCCCATAGAGACACATCAGCGCAAACATTGTATCTGCCTGCGGATAGCTCTCGCCACGCTCATACTTGTAGACAGCCTGGACACTTCCAAGCATCAGATACTGACGGACCTCCTCCACGGTCAGCTTATTTGCTTTTCTTAATCTTCTCAAATTCGCTCCTACTGTTTCCGGATCAAACTCTGGTCTATATTTCATGGAATGCCTCCTTCCATACAAGTCACAATTGCAAACGCAGCGTTTTCTGCTGCTACAATTATATTACCGCTATATAGTTTGTATGTCAAGAGGTATTTTTAAATATTTTATTCAGTTTTGCATTTTCGTATTTGCGTCAACTCTTTTATTTTGTGAAATAATACGCAAATTATTTATTTTTTGCATTCTGCATTCCATTTACGGTTCTATTTCCAAACCCATGCTACCACAGGTCAGCCCGGTCCCGGATGGAATCTGCCTCCGTGATCTGCCGGATCACCTTACATGGGTTTCCAACCGCCAGGGAATGTGGGGGAATATCCTTTGTCACCACGCTGCCTGCACCGATCACACAGCCTTCCCCAATCGTCACACCACCTGTCACAACGACATTGCTTGCGAGCCAGCAGTTATCCCCGATCGTAATCGGCTTTGCGTACTCATCATCGTATGCCGTACCATCCGGCCTGAACTTGATGTTACGCTCCTGATAACGAAACGGATGCATCGGTGTCACAAGCGATACATTCGGTCCGATGAACACGTTATTGCCGATATGCACCGGACAGGTATCTAACACCGTAAAATTAAAGTTCGCAAATGTATTTTCGCCGATCGTCGTAAATGTACCATAATCAAAATAGATCGGTCCCTGCAGATACACGCCCTTCGCGCATTCGGGGATCAGGTCACGCATCATCTGCTCGCGTGCTTCCTCCTCGGTGTCTGCAGTCTGGTTATAGGTCTGACACAGCTTATGTGCCTTCGTACGGATGGCAAGTAACGTCTCGTCCGATGAATCGTAGATCTTGCCTGCCAGCATTTTTTCCTGTTCTGTCATCATTTTTTCCTCCTCATATAATCAAGTGTTTTTATTGAAAATTCAAGTTTTTTCAACCTTTTATATCTCCTGTGGTTTATAGCAGCCGGTTCGTTGCCTGTATGCAATTTCCCGGTTATTGTTCTGGTTCTTAATTTTTATAGCATAGTAATACACCCCCCATCAAAAAGCAACTACATATCATGCGTTTTTTAACATCCATTTTACTTTTTCTGCATTATAGGGTATAGTAGGTTTTGGTTTTAAAAAATGAGAAGAGAGAGAGAATATTTATGAACAAACGAGAGTCTTTTACAAACCGGCTCGGATTTATCCTTGCCTGCATCGGTTCTGCCGTCGGCATGGGCAATATCTGGATGTTCCCGACACGTGTATCCCTGTACGGAGGCGGTTCCTACCTTATCCCGTATTTTATCTTTGTTGTACTGATTGCATCGACCGGTGTCATCGGGGAGATGAGCTTCGGACGAGGCACACGATCCGGTCCGATTGACGCCTTTGGTGCCGCATGTGAATCCCGTGGCAAACGCAAGGTCGGCGAAACGCTCGGTTTTATCCCGGTGCTTGGTTCTCTTGCGATGGCGATTGGGTATACCGTCGTCATGGGATGGATTCTGAAATACATGATCGGAACATTTACCGGAAGCACACTTGCACCGGACAGCGTTGATTCCTTCGCTTCGTCCTTCGGCAGTATGGCATCTGCCTTCGGCAATAATCTGTGGCAGATCATCGCACTTGTAGTTGCAGTAGTGATCTTGATGTTTGGTGTTGGAAATGGTATCGAGAAAGCAAATAAAATCATGATGCCGGTATTCTTCCTGCTGTTTTTGATCCTTGCGATCTACACGGCATGCCAGCCAGGCGCGATTGACGGATATAAATACATCTTCCGCGTCGAGCCTTCCGCTCTGGCAAAGCCGGAGACATGGATCTTCGCATTGGGGCAGGCATTTTTCTCCCTGTCTGTGGCAGGAAACGGAACGTTAATCTATGGTTCGTATCTGCCGGACAACGAGGATATCCCAGCTTCCGCTGGTCGTGTTGCCTTATTTGATACCATCGCAGCGATGCTTGCAGCACTTGTTATTATCCCGGCGATGGCTACAACCGGTGCACAGCTTGACCAGGGAGGTCCGGGACTGATGTTTATCTTCCTGCCGGGCTTATTTAAGTCTATGCCGGGCGGACATATCGTGGCGATCATCTTCTTCGTGGCAGTCTTCTTCGCAGGGCTTTCGTCTCTGCTTAACTTATACGAAGCACCAATCGCAACGATTCAGGAAAAGCTTCATTTAAACCGCAAGCTCTCCTGCCTTGTCATCGGTGTCATCGGCGTAATCGTGTCCATCTGTATCCAGGGAATCGTATCCGACTGGATGGATATCCTGTCCATCTACATCTGCCCGCTTGGTGCAGGTCTCGCCGGTATCATGTTCTTCTGGGTATACGGCAAGAACTATGTCGAAGAGCAGGTCAACCTTGGACGCGACAAAAAATTTACAGACAAGTATGTACCTGTCTGTAAATATCTGTACTGTCCGATCTGTATCCTTGTGCTGATCCTCGGTATCGCACTGGGTGGGATTGGTTAATCTGCTTCCATCGCAAGCTCAGTCTGTCGTGTGAGTTCTGCATCGCTGATAATTGTAATTCGTCCCTCGTCGTACTGCTCCTGTACCCAGTCGTACACACGGCGCACGAGGGGCGATTTTTTATCTACCGGTTCAAGCCCCTTCTTCTTGCGGTACTGGTTGATCCAGTAGCCGACACCGGCAATGCCGGATGTGGAGTTTACTGATACCTTTGGTGGGCGGTCAAGCAGTGTGTCGGTGTCGAAGATATTGTAAATCTCATGATTTTTGAGCATGCCATCGGCATGGATACCGGCTCTTGTCAGGTTGAAGTTCTCGCCGACAAATGGTGTCATCGGAGGAATCTCATAGCCGGTTTCTTTGCTGATATAGTCTGCAATCTCTGTGATTACCTTCGTGTTCATCCCATTTAAGTGTCCGCGCAGAGACGCATATTCAAATACCATCGCTTCGAGCGGTACATTTCCGGTACGTTCCCCGATGCCAAGCAGCGAACAGTTGACGGCACTCGCACCATACATCCATGCGGTCGTCGCATTTACAACACCCTTGTAAAAATCGTTATGGCCATGCCACTCCAGCATCTCGGATGGCACGCCGGAATAATGCTGTAATCCATAGATGATACCGGATACGCTTCGCGGTAAGGATGCACCCGGATACGGCACGCCAAAGCCCATTGTGTCACAGGCTCGGATCTTGATCGGTACGCCGCTTTGCTCGGACATTTCCATCAGACGGTTTGCAAAGGGAACGACAAATCCATAGAAATCCGCGCGCGTGATATCCTCAAAATGACACCTTGGGCGAAGTCCTGCTTCGATACAGTCTGACACGATCCCAAGGTATTTGTCTAATGCCTGCTTTCTTGTCAGTCCCATTTTGTGGAAGATATGGTAATCCGAACAGCTCACAAGCACGCCCGTCTCCTTGACTCCAATGGATTTTACCATCTCGAAATCTTTCTTGTTCGCACGAATCCATGTCGTGATCTCCGGGAATTTGTATCCTAACTCCATGCATTTCTCAAGTGCCTTGCGGTCCTTCTCCGAATACACAAAGAACTCGGTCTGACGGATCATGCCGTTTGGTCCGCCGAGCTCATGCAGGAGTTTATATATGTGTACCATCTGCTCCATCGTGTACGGCGCGCGCGACTGCTGTCCGTCACGAAATGTCGTATCCGTGATGAAGATATCCTCCGGCATATTCTCAGGCACCCGGCGATAGTTAAACGCAATCTTCGGTGTCTCCGTATACGGGAACATCTCTCGGAAAAGCTCCGGGGATTCCACGTCCTGTAACTGATAGCTGTATGGATCCAGTTCCAATTTGTTTGTCTTGTTGCTTAGTCTGATTTCCTGCATATGCCGTCCTCCATCCTTCGGATGTTTCATCCAATTTTGTTGCACTCATTATAAACACATGCTATATTATATGTAAAATGGATAATTTTGATAGTAATAATCGAATTTACGAATAATAGGAGATTTTTATGGATATCGAAGCATTGAATACATTTCTGACACTTGCCAATACGAAGAACTATACGCGCACCGCCGCGCAGCTTTTTGTCGCCCAGTCCACCGTGACAAACCGTATTCACGAACTGGAAAAAGAGTTGAATATCGCACTCTTCACGCGCAACAACCGCAGCGTCGAGCTGACAGCGGAAGGGGAACAGTTCAAGGACTATGCGGAGAAAGTCATCACACTGACAAATGCATCACTCTCCGAAATCAGTTCCTTACACAAATACGCAAACCACTTGCGCATCGGTTGCTCTGATTCGATCTACGAAGGACATCTGGCGCCGATCATCTTAGAGCATCAAAGACAGTTTCCAAACGACGCCCTGAAGATCACGATTGGTCTTTCCAACCTACTGATGGAACAACTGCAGAACGATATCTTCGATGTGATCTTCACCTATCTTCCTATGAAAAAATCATCCTATCACTGCGAGGTTTACAAGCAGGATAAGATGATTTTAGTGACCGATTATTATAATACGATGTATGCGCGCGGTATCACGAAGCAGGCGTTGATTGCCGAGAATTATCTGATGTGCAATTTCGCCCTGCAGGATGTCGGACAGTTCATCCGAAACTTATTTCCGCGCTATCATCAATTTTCTCTGGAAATTGATGACTGTTCCAAGATCATTCCTTTTTTGCTTGGCTCGGAAAGCTATACGTTCCTGCCTGCGGATACGGCTCGACCATTCTTGGAGGCGGGCAAGCCCCGCGTCATTCCACTGCTGGACTTGGAAAC
>USFH01000099.1 GCA_900553925.1 uncultured Clostridium sp. | reverse complement strand
TCGCTGATCAAGCGCTGGAAAGAATATTTCCCACATCACCAGTATGATACGAACTATGGTCTTTCCGAGTCGACAGGCCCTGGCTGTGTGCATCTGGGTGTGGAGAATATCCATAAGGTCGGAGCCATCGGTGTGCCGGGCTATCGCTGGGAATGTAAGATTGTGGACGAGAACGGCGTGACCGTGCCACAGGGTGAAGTCGGAGAACTCTGTGTCAAGGGACCGGGCGTGATGACCTGTTATTACAGGAATGAGGAAGCCACCGCGGAGACGATCAGGGACGGCTGGTTGTTCACCGGAGATATGGCAAGACAGGATGAGGATGGATTTTATTTCCTTGTTGACCGTAAGAAGGATGTCATCGTCAGTGGAGGCGAGAATATCTACCCGGTACAGATCGAGGATTTCCTGCGCAAGCATGACAAGATCAAGGATGTGGCAGTCATTGGACTTCCGGACCGCCGGTTGGGCGAGAAGACAGCCGCCATCATCGAGATCAAGGAGGGCATGACATGCACCGAAGAAGAGATCGAGAACTTCTGCTTGGAGCTTCCGAGATATAAGAGACCAAAGCAGATTATCTTCCACGAGATTCCGCGAAATGCGACCGGCAAGATCGAGAAGCCGAAGCTGCGTCAGATGTACGGCGCAGACAAGCTGGTAGAGAAGGAAAATGAGGCATAAGGATAAAGGAGTAAATTATAAATGAAAGAATTGATGTTGGGAAACAAGGCGCTTGCGCGCGGCCTGTATGAAGCCGGATGCAAAGTGATTTCCAGTTATCCGGGTACACCGAGTACGGAGATTACCGAGGAAGCAGCCCTGTATGATGAAATCTATTGTGAGTGGGCACCGAACGAGAAGGTGGCTATGGAAGTGGCACATGGCGCGAGTCTGGGTGGAGTCAGAAGCGCAACAGCGATGAAGCATGTCGGATTGAATGTGGCAGCAGATCCGCTGTTCACAATCTCTTATCAGGGATTAAATGCAGGGCTGGTTGTCTGCGTGGCAGATGATCCGGGTATGCATTCTTCCCAGAATGAGCAGGATTCCAGACACTATGCAGAAGCAGCGAAGGTGCCGATGTTAGAACCGTCAGATTCGGAGGAGGCACGCGTATTTGCGAAGCGTGCGTATGAGTTATCGGAGCAGTTTAACACACCGGTATTTATCAAGATGTGCACACGTGTGGCACATTCCCAGAGTGTTGTAAATACTGAGGAGCGGATCGTTCCGAAGCAGGTCCCTTACAAGAAGGATCCGGCAAAGGTTATGATGACGAAGAATTCCCGCGATGCGCATGTGCGCGTGGAGCAGCGGACGAAGGATCTGATCGCATTTGCGGAGGATTGCGACTTAAACCGCGTGGAGATGGGTGATACATCGATCGGATTTATCACAAGCTCCACATCCTATCAGTATGCGAAGGAAGTGTATGGCGACAATGCAAGCTACCTGAAGCTCGGTATGATCTGGCCGCTTCCGGAGAAGCTGATCTTAGATTTCGCAGAGCATGTGGATAAGGTTGTAGTCTTAGAGGAGTTAGATCCATTTATCGAGAATCACTGCAGAAAGCTTGGCTTAGAGGTTGTCGGCAAAGAGACATTCCCGATCTGTGGCGAGTTCTCACAGAATCTGGTACGTACGGCACTTGGATCAGACGCACCGAATGAACTGGCGATTGCCGATGAGATTCCGGGACGTCCGCCTGTGATGTGTGCGGGCTGTCCACACCGCGGAATCTTCTACATCCTTTCGAAATTAAAGTGTATGGTATATGGTGATATCGGATGTTATACATTAGGTGCCGTGGCACCGTTAAATGCGATGGACTTAAATGTCTGCATGGGTGCGTCTTGCTCCGGTCTGCATGGCTTTAATAAGGCGATGGGCGAACAGGGCGAGAAGATGAGTGTCGGTGTAATCGGTGATTCGACTTTCATTCATTCCGGTATTACAGGTATTACAGATATTGCTTACAATATGAGTAATTCGACTGTGATTATCCTGGATAATTCGATCACAGGTATGACTGGACATCAGCAGAATCCGACAACCGGTAAAAATCTGCGTGGTGAACCGGCCGGTAAGGTGAATCTCGAAGCGCTCTGTGCAGCACTTGGATTCAATCGTGTCACAGTTGTTGATCCGTACGATCTTGCCGAGGTGGAGCGTGTTGTGAAGGAAGAGCTTGCCGCAGAGGAGCCGAGTATCATTATCAGCCGCCGCCCATGTGTTATGATCAAAGGTACGGTACATAAGCCGCCAATCAAGGTGGATACCGATAAATGTGTCGGCTGTAAGATGTGTATGAAGATCGGATGTCCTGCGATTTCCGTGCGGGATAAGAAGGCAGTGATCGATACGACGCTTTGTATCGGTTGTGAAGTATGTACACAGATGTGTAAATTCGGCGCATTGTGTCCGACAGCAAAGGAGGGCAGGTAAGATGGAAACAAAGAATATTATGATCGTCGGTGTCGGCGGACAGGGTACGTTGCTTGCCAGCAAGATTTTGGGACATGTGCTGCTTTCGCAGAATTTTGATGTGAAGGTTTCCGAGGTACATGGTATGAGCCAGCGCGGTGGAAGCGTTGTCACATATGTAAGATACGGTGAGAAGGTGTATTCGCCGGTGATTGACAAGGGCGAGGCAGATGCGATTGTTGCATTTGAGAAATTGGAAGCAGCAAGATGGATCTCTTACCTGAAGAAGGGCGGACAGATCATCGTGAATACGCAGGAAGTGGAACCGATGCCGGTTATCACAGGTGCTGCGGAGTATCCACAGGAGCTTGTCTCCAAGATGGAGGCAGCCGGTGCGAATGTCGATGCGAAGGATTTCCTTGCGATCGCAGAGGAGGCAGGTTCTGCCAAGGCGGTAAATATCGCACTCATGGGAAGACTCTCCAAGTATTTCCCGGAGATTCCGGAGCATGCATGGGAAGAAGCAATTGACGCAATCGTTGCGGAGAAGTTCCGTGCTTTAAACCACAAAGCCTTTGAGCTTGGAAGAAATGCATAGATAATAAGCGTAAAAAGGGCATAGTTGATGTGCCCTTTTTACGTATGTGATGTATTTGCGGAGCTGTTACAGATAAGTGTAAACTTTGCCTGAAAACACTATTCCTTTGTTCATGTAATATAAGGACATCAGCAAGAGCTGAAAAACAAACGAACAAAGGAGAGGTTAAAATGAAGAGATTGGAAATTGCGCAGTATATTGCACTTGGAGCAACTTGTATGACAGTATTGGGGTTCGTAATCAACCTCGCCACACAGAGCAGATGGAGTATAATGATGTGTGGATATGGTGTGATGATCGGATTGATCTCATACTTCTTCGGCGGAATCAAAACTGCGGTGAAGATGGCGGGAAAGATTGCAAAATGGGGCTGGATCATTCTGCCGTTTCCGTATGATATCGTGACCGGACTGGTTGCATTTTTTATTTCGATATTCGTGTTTATGGCGTTGCCGATTGTTCCGATCCGTAAGGCGTACAAGGAACAGTCGATGGTGTAAATGGGTGCCTGTGACAGGCATCTCACAGGATGATGTACAGGATAATATATGGAAGAAAATGGATTTGAGACAAGATTGATAAGAGAAGAGATCGGAAGATGTGAGGACCTCGAAGAACTGAAAGCGCGGATTTTTCCGTTGCTGCAGTCGCAGCAGGAGCTGTGGATACAGAAGATGCAGGAAATCCTTGCAGAGAGTGGGCTTACGAAGTCTTCATTTGCGAAGCGGTGCCGCGTGAGCCGGGTGTCGGTCGACAAATGGTGCAAGGGCGCGATCCCGAAGAACCGCGAGACATTTCTTCGAATCGGCATGGCGGCGGAGTATGACTTAGAGAAGATGAACCAGCTTCTGCGACGGTACGGGCAGTACCCGGAGCTTTATTCGAAGAGCTTGGAAGACTGTGTGTGTATCTATGTGTTAAACCACAGGATTGAAATGGATGGTTTCGGAAACAGGGCATCAGAAAAGTGTGAGGAATCGTATGGACTGACCGCCTATGATTACATATTGTCGCAGATTAAGGAGAACATGACGGCGGATACGGATATGGAAATCCCGGATATTAATACGGCACAGTTTGCCGAGCGGCTGTCACAGGTGGAGGATGCAGATGCCCTGACGCAGTTTATCTATGACAATATCGCAACATTCTCCTCGGCATATCAGAAGTTTTATGCCTATGTGAAAATGTATGTGACGATCAATTACCAGCGGTATTCTTCGAGTGTGGCGAATCTGGCAGAGGGACAGGGCTGGTCGTCTTCCCTGCGGCAGTGTGTGTCTGCAATACGGCAGAACAAATGGTATCCGACACGGAACAAGATTATTTCGCTGGGACTGCATCTGAGCATGGATCATGAGCAGATCGATGAGATGCTTACGCTGGCACATATGGAGCCTTTGTGTGCGAAGAACCTGTTTGAGAGTGTAATCCTGTTTATTCTGGATGATGCGGAGTTAAATAACATGCTTGATACGGAATCCGAGGAGTTCGATCCGGATGAGTTATGCCGCTATGCACGCAAGGTGCTGTTGGAGCTTGACCTGCCGGAGATTGACGCGTTTCTCACGGAGCTTCCGGATCTCGATACGGATATATGGTAGGATGGAAAATAATTTAATCGTAATTGAAAATGGACAATTGAATATCTATTTGCTGGACAATCAGGTTGTCTGGGAGGTGGGACGAATGTCGAAGGAGCATACACCGGATATCCCGATGCATGCAACGACGATCAGCCGTAGACATGGACGGTTCCAGAATATGGATGGTATCTGGTTTTACATGGACGAAAACCCGAAGAATGGTACGATCCGCAATCAGAAGAAGCTCTCTTCCGGACTGCATGGACGTGTCAAGCCGGTGATGGTTTCGCCGGGGGATGTGTTCGTCTTTGGTGGCGGCGAGGATGCGGTCGTAAGTCCGGCGACGGTGTGGGCGTTCTTCCGGCCGCGGTACTATGATGCGCCGTGGCGGGCGATGGATTCGCGTGGCTGTAGCAAATTCCTGATCGTGGATGGGGATATCCGGATGAAGTTAGCAGAACCGGAGCCGGGAAGTGTGGTAGAATGTGAACACGGGATGGTAATCTATATGGGTGCACTCACCTATGTAATCGGACCATTGAAAGTGATGGGAAGTAAAGGGAGTACAGATGGAACCAATTATTACAGAACAAATTGAGAAATTTCAGTCCGGAGATTTCAGCGGATATGAGAGCTTTTATTATGCGACATCGCAGACGGTCTATACGATGCTGCATACGATGATTCCGGATGAGAACATTGCGGCAGAGCTGATGCCGAAGGTATATGAGAAAATCTATGCGAATGTGCGGACACTTCCACAGACAGAGGCATTTTATGCGTGGAGCGCAAAGCTTGCAAATGAGGAAGTGTTGGAATACCTAAAGGAGAGCATGGCGCAGGCAAATGCGGCTGTCACACAGGCAGACACGGATTCTGTAAATGCACAGACTATGGAATCGGCAGATAGCAGTTTGGATATGCCGTTCTATGATTATGCAGCGGAGGATGAAGCCCTTGCGATTACGGAGGATTTATCTGAGGATCGCGTATTTACAGAGCATGTGCAGGCTGTGATCGAGGCGTTATCACCGATGGAAAAGGTCGTATTCCAGTCGTATTATTATTTTGGCGAGAGCGTACCTGCGATCGTAGAAAAAACGGGATGTACGACGCGGGCGGTAAAGCATACACTTGGACAGACACGGACAGCCATGCTTTCTGCAATCACAGAGCTTGCGCAGGCACCGGCATATGCGGTACAGCAGGAGAACTCGCATAAATTCAGATTGAAGGATACCCCTTGGCTGTATATTTTGTTCCAGAATTATATTGGAAAAGTGACGGGCATCGCGCATGTTGGAATCACAGGAAGTGCGGCTGGTGCAATCGCGATGGTCGGACAGGCCGGTGGCGTGGCAGGAACATCTGCGGTAATCGGACAGGCAGGTGGTATTGCAGGAACCACGGCAGGACAGGCAGGGAGTGCTGCAGGTACCGCGGTAACCGGACAGGCAGGCGGAGCCGCTGGAACAGCGGCGAAAGCATCCGCAAAGGGAAGCGCAAAATTTCTTGGTACGGTTGGTGGAAAAGTGGCAGTTGGAGTTGTCGGAGTTGCTGCGGTTGTCGGCATCGGGCTGGGAATCCATCATGCATCGTCCGAACCGGAAAAACATATTGTAGCAATAGAAGAAGAGGATGGCAATGGCGCGCTTATGTGGGAGGATGGACCGGCACCCGTACAGGAGGCAACAACTGAAGAGGTTTCTTGGGTTGACTTAAAATTGGAAGAGACGCGTCAAAATGTGGATAGTTATCGTACAACCGGAAGTGGTACACGGGGAGACGATGCTGAGGTTGGCGAGTCTTTGGATCCATATGAGCGGAAGAATTGCTTTTATGCTGTGGCGGATATCAATGGAGATGGCATGGAAGACATTTACTTTGGATATTGGAATAGTGAGACAAGACAGGTTGAAATACGACATACCTATGAACGGGATGATATTGACGGAATCGTTACATATTACCAAAGGGATCTGTATCTGTCGGATCAGGCAAAAGAGTTTTTGTATGATAAAGTAGACAGCCGATTTGAACTGATTTCAGATTATATGGATAACGAGTCTAGCGGAGGTGTGGGATATTTGAAGATCGATACAGGTGGTGGTGAAAAATATTACAAGGTAATTGCCACTACATGGTATGTGCATGGCGGTTCGGATGGAGCGGTCAATTATGATAATTATGATTATGATTTTCTGCTAAGACAGATGAGGGATGAAAACTATAGTGGTTATTATCAGGAGGTTTCCGCTTCGGAGTTTGAGACGTATAAAGCGTCATTTACATACAAAAAACTGGAATGGCATCCTTTGTTTGAGAACGAAACAATTCTGAACGAAGATCCGTCAATTCCGGATGCGGATGGGAAGTTCTAATACCAAATCAAAATGAAAAACGAGGAACAAATCTATGAAGAAACTGGCAATATTTTTCCCGGGAATCGGATACCATGCGGACAAACCGCTCCTATATTACAGCCGGAAGCTGGCGGGCGAGGCAGGCTATGAGCAGATCGCTTTGAAATACGATTATCAGGCGGGCAATATCCGTGGGAACAAGGAGAAGATGGAAGCGGCTTTCCATGCACTGTATGCACAGGCGGAAGCACAGCTTGCAGATGTTGATTTTTCAAGCTATGAGCAAGTGCTGTTTGTATCGAAGAGCGTTGGTACGATTATCGCATCTGCCTATGCACAGAAGCTCGAAGATGCGGGAACGACAGTAGAACTTCGCCATATCTTATATACACCGCTGGAAGCAACCTATACCTTTGCACCGAAGCATGCGGCTGCATTTATCGGAACGGCAGATCCGTGGAGTGATGTGCCTGCGGTGATCCGGATGAGTGAAGCGCGGGGCGTTCCGATGCATGTCTACGAGAATGCCAACCATTCACTGGAGACAAATGATACCATGCACAACCTGAAAATCCTGCAGGATGTGATGCAGAAGACCAAAGCAATTATATAATACAAAAGCCCCTGCTGCAGTCCGGTGTGATTGGAAATATATCCACAGACGCAATCGGGGCTTTTTGTTATGGTAAGCAGAATGTTTAATTATCAAACGTTGCCGCTTTTGCTAATGCAACATCGATGTTCTCACAGAAGTTCTCTTCGCCGAGTTTTTCTACGAAGCCGGCTTTCTCCATTACATGGCGCGGCTGCTCATTCACGTGGGAGAGCAGTAAATGGATGCCCTTTTTCTGGCATGTCTTGTATGCTTCCTCGAGTGATTCCAGCCCGGTGATGTCCATAGCCGGGACATCGCGCATACGAAGAATCAGAACATTCTTGTGTTTTTCGTGTGTAAATGCAAGGTAGTCATTTGTCTCCGCAAAAAACATCGGACCGAGAATTTCATATACCATTGTGTTGCGTGGTACATTCTTCAGGTCCGTGTGCTCGGAGATCTCATTTTTGTCCAGATC
>USFH01000098.1 GCA_900553925.1 uncultured Clostridium sp. | reverse complement strand
AGCAATCCAGATGGATATCAAGATTCATGGTCTGACACGTCCAATCGTAGAGGGCGCAATCGCAAGATGTCGTGAGGCAAGACTTTTCATCATGGATACATGTATGAAGCCGGCTATCGCAGCTCCAAGAGATCATGTTGGTGAGCTTGCTCCAAAGATCATCCAGACAAAGGTTGATCCAGAGAAGATCGGTGAGATCATCGGCCAGAGAGGAAAGACAATCAACGCAATTATCGAGGAGACAGGCGTTAAGATCGATATCGATGATGATGGAAATGTATTTATCTGCGGTGTTGAGCAGGCAGGTATGGACAAGGCATTGAAGATCATCCGTTCTATCGTAGATCCAATCGAGGTTGGTAAGACTTACGAAGGTAAGGTTGTTCGTATTATGAACTTTGGTGCATTCGTAGAACTGTCACCAAATAAGGACGGTTTGATTCATATCTCTAAGCTGGCAGATCGCCGCGTAGAGAAGGTTGAGGATGTCGTAAATATCGGTGATGTAGTCAAGGTTAAGGTTCTTGAGGTTGACCGCATGGGTAAGATCAGCCTGAGCCTGAAGGACGCTGAGCAGTAAAACTATAAATTAGGGAGGGTACCTCATGAGATACGGATACTTTGATGAGGCAAATAAGGAATATGTGATTGACAGACCGGACACACCGGCACCTTGGGCGAACTACCTTGGTTCTCCGGAATATGGCGCAATCATTTCCAACAATGCCGGTGGATACAGCTTTGTAAAGTCTGGTGCGAACGGAAGAATTCTTCGTTATATCTTTAACAGCTTTGACCAGCCGGGCAGATATATTTATCTGCGTGACAATGACAGCAAAGATTACTGGTCAGCTTCCTGGCAGCCGGTAGGAAAAGATTTGGACAGCTACAAGAGTGAGTGTCACCACGGTACAGGCTATACGTATATGAATGCAGAATATGCAGGTATCAAGAGCTCTGTGCTTTACTATGTACCACTTGATAAGACGCATGAGGTATGGAAGCTGAAGGTTACGAATGATTCTGACAAGCCTCGTAACCTGTCAGTCTTTGGTTACTGTGAATTCACAAATGATAACAACTATGAGCAGGATCAGGTCAATCTGCAGTATACACTCTTTATCACAAGAACGTATTTCATGGGAAACCGCATCAAGCAGGTAATCAATGAAAACGTGAATAAGGGTGCAGCCATCAACGGAAGTGTTGCATTTATAAGATTCTTTGGTTTGGCTGGCGCAGAGGTTGCAAGCTATGCCGGAGATAAGGAAGCATTTCTTGGCAGATATCATGGTTATGGTAATCCAGCCGGCGTAGAAAACGGCGATTGCGGAAACTGCCTGAATTATAACAGTAACGCCTGTGGCGCTTTGGAGACTAAGATCACACTCGCACCGGGCGAGAGCAAGGAGCTTGCATTTGTACTCGGCATGAAGAATGATGCAGAGACAGAAGCAGTGATGAACAGCTATGCAGATGTGCATGCACAGAGTGAAGCAGAGCTTGCAGAGTTGAAGGAATACTGGCATGGTAAGCTGTCTCATTTCCAGGTAAAGACACCAAGTGAGTCATTCAATGCGATGATCAATACATGGAATGCATATCAGTGTTTCATGACATTTATCTGGTCAAGAGCCGCATCGTTCTCTTACTGTGGTCTTCGAAATGGATACGGATACCGTGATACCGTACAGGATATCCAGGGCGTGATTCACTTAGCACCGGAGATGGCGTTAGATAAGATCCGTTTCATGTTGTCTGCACAGGTAGACAATGGCGGCGGACTTCCGCTTGTAAAGTTTGATCACAATGCAGGTCATGAGGATACACCGGATGACGAGTCTTACGTACGCGCAACCGGACATCCGGCATATCGTGCAGATGATGCATTGTGGCTGTTCCCAACAGTTTATAAGTATATTGCAGAGTCTGGAAATACAGACTTTATCGATGAAGTAATCTTGTTCGCAAATGGCGGAGAGGGTACGGTATATGAGCATTTGAAGCGTGCGATTGATTTCTCTATGAATCACCTTGGAAACAACCGTATGCCGGCAGGTCTGCATGCAGACTGGAACGACTGCTTACGTCTTGGCAAGCAGGGCGAGTCGACATTTGTTTCAATGCAGCTTTACTATGCGATGAGCGTGCTCCGTATCTTTGCAGAGCAGAAAAATGATACAGAATATATCGCATATCTGGATAAGATCCAGAAGGAACTTGGCGATATTATCCAGACAAAGTGCTGGGAGGATGACCGCTATATCCGTGGATACAAGGAAGATGGTATGATCATCGGTTCCAAGCATGATCCGGAAGCAAATATGTGGCTGAATCCACAGTCATGGGCGGTCATCAGTGGACTTGCCACAAAGGATCAGGCGGAGAAGGCACTCGAGTCTGTACACAGAGAATTGAATACACCATATGGCGTACGTCTGATGGCGCCATCGTATGTGGATCATGCGTTTGAGGGAGCATTGATGCTTCTGTTCAATCCATCGACCAAGGAAAACGGTGGTATCTTCTCACAGCCACAGGGCTGGATTATCCTGGCAGAATCCCTGATGGGACACGGAAACCGGGCATTTGAGTATTTTACAGAGAGCTCACCGGCATCCATGAATGACAAGGCAGAGATCAGAAAGCTGGAGCCATATTGCCACGGACAGTTTACAGAGAGTTCGGAAAGCCCATTCGAGGGCAGAGCGCATGTACACTGGCTGACAGGTACTGCATCGACGGTTATGGTTGGATGTGTCGAGGGTATCCTTGGTATGCGTCCGGACTTCGATGGACTTCGTATTGCACCATCCGTACCATCTGACTGGAAGGAATTCGAGATTAACAAAGACTTCCGTGGAAAGAAGCTTCATATCGTTGTGAAGAATCCAAATGGCGCAGAGAGCGGTTATACAAGCCTTGTCGTAAATGGCAGGGAAATGAAGGATAACTACATTGCGGCAAGTGAGCTGGCAGATGTCAATGAGATTATCCTTACAATGTAAGTGGTTAGACAAACGTACGCAAATATAGAAGAAACTATGTGATATGGTGGGTAGATTCTGTACCCACCATATTTTTTTAGGTCTAACAGAATTGATATATGCGTGCGGAACTATTATGCTGGAGATTTTCAGATTCAATTGTGAAACATGCAGGGGGTACGTGAAAAGTGAGGTGAATGACACATGAATACGAAACGGTCTTTTCAAATCAAAAAATTTATTGGCGACCGTGCTTTTTATAAGCGATATCTGATGCTCGCTTTGCCGATGATCTTACAGAATGCGATTACGAATCTGGTCAGCTTTTTGGATAATATCATGGTTGGGCAGCTTGGAACCGAGCAAATGTCCGGTGTAGCGATTGTGAATCAGTTGATTTTTGTATATAATCTGGCAATTTTTGGTGCGGCATCGGCGGCAAGTATTTTTGGCGCACAGTATTTCGGAAAAGGAAACCATGAAGGTCATATGTATTCATTCCGGTTTAAACTGTATGCAACTGTGTTTGTAACAATACTTGCAATTACTTTATTTATCACGAACGGTGAGAATCTGATATCCTTATATCTTACGGATACAGCCGGAACCGGTGCAACAGAAGTTGCGTTACAGTACGGAAAACAATATTTGTCTATTATGTTGATCGGCCTGATTCCGTTTGCAATTACACAGTCATATGCGACAAATATTAAGGAAACCGGGCAGACATTTGTACCGATGGCTGCAAGTTTCGTGGCAGTTGGAAGCAATGCTGTGTTAGATTATCTGTTGATATTTGGAATTGGACCATTTCCGAAGCTTGGCGTTATGGGCGCGGCACTTGCAACGATACTGGCGCGTTATATAGAAGCTGCGATTATTGTAATATGGGCACATACCCATAAAGAAAAGAACAAGTATCTGGCTGGTGCATACCAGGGAATTGGTATGCCAATGGACGAATTCAAAGCAATTTTGATCAAAGGATTTCCGCTTATGTTGAATGAACTTCTCTGGGCGGCGGGGATGACAGCGGTGACGCAGTGCTATTCGGTGCGCGGGCTCGAGGTAGTTGCCGGACTAAACATCGCAACGACGATCACAAATTTGTTTAATATTGTGTATATTCAGCTTGGTGCATGTATCAGCATCATTGTAGGACAGTATCTGGGAGCCGGTGAGCTGGAACAGGCGAAGGATGCGGATAATAAGATGATCGTGTTCAGTGTATTTTGTTGTATACTTGTCGCGGCGGTAATGTTTGTAGTTGGCAGGTTTTTTCCGCATATCTACAATACAACCGATGAAATCAAGAAGCTTGCTACAGCGTTCATGAGTATATCTGCGCTTTTGATGCCGATTTGTTCCATGAGCCATACCTTCTACTTTACCTTACGATCAGGCGGTAAGACATTGGTTACATTCCTGTTTGATTCCGTGTTCACATGGGTCATTGTTGTTCCTTGTGCGTACGTGCTTGCGCATTTTACGGGACTTGGAATTGTAAGTGTATATTTTTTCGTGCAGGCAACGGAATTGATCAAAGCGACGATTGGATTCTTTATGGTGAAGAGCGATGTCTGGTTGGTGCAGATGGTATAATTGCAGTCTGCGTATAATAAAATATATCATATATAAAAAAGAGACATTCCCTATCTGAATTGTTTGGGAATGTCTCTTTTTGTGTTATAGGCATTTGCTGATTACATATCCTACATATTATTCGAAGCACTTACGATCATCGGTAAAATCTGTTTCTTTCTGGAGACAACGCCCGGCAGGTTGATGCTGCCGCCGGATACTTCGTCGAGCTTGAACGCTTTTTCAAGCAGTTCTTCGGAATTCTTGCCGTAGTATAAAAGCTCGGTGCTTTCTTTGAAGATGTTTGTCAGCATGAAGAACAGCATATCGGCTTCATTCTGGTTGTAGATGCTTTCCATGTATTTGAGGATACGCGGCTTGACCGCATCTAACATCGTAGAGTTGAACGCGGTGATCTGTCCGATGCCGAACTTTAAGTTTTCTGAAGAGAATACCTTGTAGTCCTGATAGAAGATTTCTTCGTCTGTCTCGTTCATCAGCTTGCTTCCGGCATTAAACATGGCAATTGCGTACGTTTCAATGTCGATGTTCGCGATTTTCGCAAGCGTCCGGCATGTATGCTCATCCATCTGTGTGCAGGTCGGAGAGCGGAACATCAAAGTATCGGAGATGATTGCGGAACATAACAATCCGGCAATCTGCTTCGGGATTTCAATATGGTTTTCTTCAAACATCTGGTAGATGATCGTTGCTGTACAGCCAAGTGGCTGATTGCGGAAATATACCGGATTCATCGTCTGCAGACCGCCGAGTCTGTGGTGATCGATGATTTCGAGAAGCTGAACCTCTTCGATACCGTCAACTGCCTGTGCATGCTCGTTGTGGTCAACTAAGATGACCTTTTTCGGATTCGCATTCAGATAATTTCGCTGGGAAATCAGTCCCACATATTTTCCATATTCGTTCAGGACAGGATAGTACTGGTGGCGTTTGCCTGCCATCACGGTACGGATATCCCGGATATAATCCTCAGTCGAGAACGTGATCAGGTTATCCTTCTTCATGAAGTAACGAATCGGGATACTCTGGTTGATCAGACGCGCTGCGGTATAAGTATCATATGGGGTACGGATGATCGAACATTTGTGATCCTCAGCAAGCTTCGTGATTGTCTTCGATACGACTGCGCCATCGCAGATGATGATGCACTGCGCATCCATCTCAATCGCGCAAAGCTGTGACTCGTAACGGTTGCCGAGGATGACGATATCTCCCTGTTCGATATAATTTTCCATCATGTCCGGATTGGCAGCCGATATCAGAACCTTCCCGGTATGTACATAATCCTTCTCATCCCCGACGATCAGATCGGCAGAGAGCGTGTTGATAATATTTTTATATGGTGTGTGTGCGGATGCAATGACGCGGTTGTCGTAGACTTCCATGTAAGTCATGGCGATGTCCCGCACGGTGATCAGTCCGGTCAGGTTGCCGTTTTCATCCACCGATGGAAGGGTAGTCGCACCGGATTCACTTAAGATTTCCCAAGCGTTTTTGATTGAAATCTCCCCATCGACACCGTCAATATGACGGTATTCCACATCTTTTACCTGAGTGGAAACATTCTCCATATATTCCGGCACAGTGGCGGAAAAGGCATTCAATACATATTTTGTTTCAGAGTTTATCTCGCCGGCACGCATCGGTACATAATCGTCGCCGGTAATCTGCCGTTTCAGATAAGCATAGCAAATGGAAGAACAGATGGAGTCAGTATCCGGATTCTTGTGTCCGATGACATATACTTTGTCTTTGTTTTGTGTTTCCATTCATCAAACCTCCGTAATTTTTGTAAAGTCAATAAAATCTGTTTTGCGTTGCTATTATAGTTTCCACAATTATAAAAGTCAAACAAAATGTACATAATATCTGTGAGAAATGTATGAAAAATGCGAACAGGATATGTGAAATGATTTGCATTCCAGGCAATAATATCAGAAGACGGAGGCAGAAATTATGATGCAGGAAAACGAAAAAATGCCAATACATGCAAAAAACAGGGGCGCAAACAAAGGCGAAACACCGATCGATACACAGATGCAGGATATCACAGAGAAACGGTCCGGAAAGGATATGGATCCGAATGAAAAACAAGGGAGCCTGATTACGGATTATGGACAGATTACCTTGTCTAAAAACCGGTATCATCACCGGATTCATCTGTTGAATATTATTGGGGAAATCGAGGGACATGAGAATCTCGGTGCCTCTTCGAAGACAAGCAAATATGAGCACATCCTGCCACAGCTTGCAGCTGTGGAGGATGATGAGGATATCGACGGGCTGATGGTACTCTTGAATACCGTAGGCGGGGATGTCGAGGCGGGACTTGCCATCGCAGAGATGATTGCATCTTTGAGCAAACCGAAGGTATGTCTCGTGCTTGGTGGCGGACATTCGATCGGAGTGCCGCTTGCGGTGTCGGGGGATGTAACATTTATTGTTCCTTCCGCAACGATGGTCGTGCACCCGATCCGGATGAATGGAACCGTGCTTGGCGTGACGCAGAATTACGAGTATATCGAGCGGATGCAGGATCGGATCATTGAATTTACGTCGAATCATTGTTCCATCAAGGAAGAAGAGCTGCGCGAAATCATGTTCAATACGAAGGAACTGACGAAGGACATCGGTTCGGTGCTAGTCGGCAGGCAGGCGGTGGAAGCTGGGATTATCGACCGGATGGGCGGCATTCATACGGCAATGAATTGTTTATATGACTTGATAAATGCAAAGAAAAATAGTAAAATGGAACAGTATGAGCATTTAAACTGACATAAATATACCCGTGTGGCAGTTTGTAAATGGATACGGACTGCCATATGGGAGATTGTATTGGGAAAATGTCTATCGTGATCGGAGAATGAGGGAAAAGAGAAGGAGTGCATACCGTGGCAACGGGAAACAACAGTACATATAATAAAGGTTCACAATCAAATACGAGAGGTAAAACGACTGCCGGCCGTTCGACATCAACGGCAAGGTCGCCGCAGAAAGCAAGATCTTCGCAGACGTCTGGATCGACGTCCGCATCCCGTACAGGGGGCAGAAAGACGAAAGCACAGCTTGCACAGGAGCAGGCACGTAAGAACGAAATTCATCTGTTTATCTATCTGGCAGTCTGTACATTTTTCTTCATCAGTAATTTTGGCTGGTGTGGGGTTGTAGGCAATTTCTTCGCCAGATTTATGTTTGGATTGTTTGGTATTACGGAATATATTCTTCCGTTGTATGTGTTCCTTACATCTGCGTTTTTATTATCGAACGGCGCAAAAAAGACAGTTGTGAACCGTGTGCTTTGTGCAGGATTGTTCATTGTTGCGGCTGCATTTATTGCGCAGCTTACGGCAGGCGCGGATCACATGACGGCCAAACTGCTGTATGACATGGGCGCAACGAAGAAGGGCGGAGGATTTGTATTCGGTGGGCTGCTTGTTGTGCTGTACAATCTGCTCGGAAAGCCCGGGGCTATCATTGTCATTGCATTATTGATTATAATAGGAATTATTGTAGTTCTGAATGTGTCGCTGATTGATTTCGCAAAGGAGCGCTCCGCACAGTTTA
>USFH01000097.1 GCA_900553925.1 uncultured Clostridium sp. | reverse complement strand
TCAACACCTATGCACACATCCAGCAGGATTCCCGTAAAAAGCTGGGTAAAAAGTTCGAGGAGGGCTTCTACAAGCCGAGAACAACACCTGCGCATCTGCATTTTCTGACTCCGACCACATAAATGCCAGCACAAATAAGCATAACTGCCGCTATGCTTATCTCCTCCATCGTTCGTGTGCATACGCCAATCACCTCTCCAAGTGCATACGCCAAGGCTACACAAAATAATGGACGTTTCATATGTCTCCTATTCTATTATTACTTGCTCTTTTATTGCGTTTCGACCAGTTCCGTGTTAAACGATACCGGTTGGCTGATATCAACTGCATTACGATAGGTTGACTCGATCTTGCCGTCAACCAATATCTGCACAGCACTCACACCCGTCTGCTTCACAACGGAGTTCACAAGGGAATACATTACAAGCTCCGGTGAGCTGTTCCCGATATCATACAGGAACTCCCCCGAGAGATCCAGATAACAGATGTTATCGTAGACCGATACCTGATTGACCTTTGTGTTCTTCGGAAGGACTCCCAGGTTCACAAGCTCGCGGACAATCAGCTCCTGATCCGAAATCTGAGGGCTTTCATTTTCCTTCACGATAACCAGTGTAAGAGCCGTCTTCGATGAATTCGGCTGGTATATGCTCACATTTTTCTCTGTGAGTCCCGGCAGAGAAGCGTCATAGAAATAAAATGTATCCGGCATACATTGTTGTTCCTGTAGCTCACCGGACGAATCCTTCACAGTCAGATCAATCATCTCTATATCATCGATCTGGAACAATGTTTTCGTGGCCGCTGCCATCAACAGCAGATGTTTTTCCTTCTCATAATCTCCATCCTTCAGGGTAAGTTCCAGCTGCAGACTGTTATCTTCTCCTATCATATAACTGTAGGAATCAACCATACCTGTCTCGGAATCCACAAATGCCGTCATTGCATCCTCCACGCAGGAGGATAACACATCCGGTGTCTTAAGCTGGACATCCGCATCCGCCACTACGATCCGGCTTCCTTCCATCTGATACAGATGAATCGCATTATCGAATGAAACCGCCGTGTCTGACACATCCGCCTGTTTCCCGCACCCGGTCATCAGACACATACCAGCCACAAGAAGGTACACACATATACGTTTTCTCATTGTTGTTTGTCCTCCTTTTGGTTCATAATCTCCGGTAGATCCTGTTTCGTCGGGATCCGGATTGTAAATGTTGTTCCTTCCCCGGCTTCACTGTACAATTTGATAGAACCATGGTGCATCAGAATAACACTCTTTGTTATAGCAAGTCCGAGACCTGTTCCACCAGTATCCCTGCTCCGTGCTTTGTCCACGCGATAGAAACGTTCAAACACATGCTCCTTGCAGTCGTCCGGAATTCCAACGCCCGAATCCGCTACCTTGACATAAAAATTCCGGTGATCCGCATTGAGCGTTACCTTCACCCATCCATTATCCACGTTATACTTCACCGCATTCTCTATAATATTGGTAAGTGCCAGGCTCAGCTTTACCTCGTCCACCGACGCTGTCACATCCCGGTAACTCTCGTAGGTAATCTGGATGCCCCTGCTTTTTGCAATTGGCGTCACACGTTTCAATATGATCTCCAGCAGATCATTGATTGATATCTCTTCGATATTCATGGATGCGGATTTCTTATCCATCTTTACCAATGTCAGAAGATCCGTAATAATCTTACTCTCCCGGTCGATTTCATCCACAATGTCCGTCATGAATTCTTTGTACATGGCAAGGTCTGCATCCTCATTCTGAATCAGCGAATCAGCAAGCACCTTCATTGACGTGATTGGTGTCTTCAGCTCATGTGACACATTGGATACAAACTCCTGCCTTGTCGAATCCATCGCCATAAGCTTCGAGATTGTACTGTTATACCGTTTTGTCAGCTGTTTGAATTCCTTGAATCCCCGCTCCGGAATCTGTTTGTCAAACTGTCCTTCACCGATTATCTCCATCTGATGATTCATGCGTTTGATTCCTCTTGTACACGCGTTTCCGATTGCCCATGCAGCACATACGCAAAGTCCTATGATCAGAGCAAACACAACTCCATTGCGCGATTCCACCCGCCGTTTTACAACCTCCAGACTATTCGTGGATGCCTGAACAAGCAGAACGCCCTGTATCTTAGAATCGTCCCGGAGAGGAACCATGTATTGCAGATAGCCATTTTTTTTCATCATTTTATCGGTTGTCTGTCCGCACATCACAGCAATCACATCCGAATTGATGATATGCGCCGACTCTTCATTTCCATACGTATCCTTAACTATCCGATAGTCCCGGTCAATCACAAGAATTCTGCCATACAGTGCATTCGCCATGCTCTCGATCTGAAGTTCCAGCTTCTCCGGTTTAGACAAAGAGAGATGATTCGCTTCCAGATTGTTCTTCAGATACGCTGTCTGGGATATCACATTCGTCTCGAGCTGATCCTGATACCGCTGCATATACAGCCGGTTCGACAAGGCAGAATAAATAATCATAATCCCTGCACACAGCACAATGATCAGCACGGTAACAAACCCGCGCAGACTGATCCCCACCATTTTGCGTTCACGTTTCTCTGCATGTTCCCGTCTCTTTAATTTTTTTATTTCCCGCTTCTGCTCCTTCGCAGGCGATTGAGTTTCTTCTTTCACAGTTGTATAAATCCATCCTTATATAAAATATATTTTACTATACCACACCCAAACTTTTGCTTCAAGACACTTGTACATTCTGCCCGAACTTGCTATCATGAACTTAATATTATCAGGAGGTTGCCACTATGCAAATTGAACCCGTTTCCATGCCTAAAATCGATCTGCACTGCCATTTGGACGGATCTTTAAGTCCGGCTTTTATTAGGAATACACTTGGAATGTCCACCCTTGAGGATTCCAGGCTTTGTGCGCCAAAGGACTGTCAATCACTGGCGGAATACCTGACCTGCTTCGACCTTCCTGTCTCCTGTTTACAGGAGAAGCAGCATATCCGCGAAGCGATCGTCGATGTTGTCAGCCAGGCTGCCGCGGAAAATGTACGCTACCTGGAAATCCGGTTTGCCCCTATGCTCAGTGTAAACAGCAGTCTTTCCCTGTCTTCAGTGGTTCAGGAAGCCGTCTACGGCTGCCAGAAGGCATTCGATCGTTTCGGAGTCTTCACCAATCTGATTCTGTGTACGATGCGGCATCACACGCAGGAGCAAAACTTGCATGTATTACGATGCGCCAGGGAATTTCTCGGAGCCGGAGTCTGCGCCATCGACCTTGCCGGAGATGAAGCAGGTCATCCAAACGAAGAATTTGAAGCGCTTTTTGCAGAAGCCAAACGGATCGGTATGCCTTTCACGATTCATTCCGGTGAATGTGGCAGAAGCAGGAATGTCGAACTTGCGCTCGCTTATGGTGCCAGACGTGTCGGACACGGAATCGCAGCCATCCAGGATTCTGCACTCATGGAAGCATGCAAAGAAGCACACCTTGGTTTCGAACTGTGCCCGACCTCGAACTTCCAGACGAAAGCCTCCGCAGATACTGCCTCTTATCCACTTCGCAGATTCCTCGATTATGGTCTTCTCGCAACTGTGAACACTGACAACCGGACAGTCAGCCATACGACCTGCACAAAGGAATTGCAATTCTGTCTGGATTCGCTGGAACTAAAAAAAGAAGATCTCCGGACACTCTATAAGAACAGTGTGGAAATCTCCTTTGCTGATGATTCCTTGAAGGATCAGTTACTCTATCTGATTTAGTCGTGGAAATAATATCCCACGCCCCATTTTGTGTGAATGTATTTTGGATCTGCCGGCGTTGCCTCAATCTTCTCACGCAGACGACGCACGTGCACGTCTACCGTTCTAGCATCGCCCGGATACGAAGCTCCCCAGATTGTCTTCAGAAGCTGTTCTCTGGAGTAAACCTTGTTCGGGTTCGACACAAGCAGATATACAAGCTCAAACTCCTTCGCTGTCAGATTCACTTCTCTCTCATCAATATAGACGCGCCGGCTGTCCACATCGATTTTCAAGCCCTTGGTTTCAATCACCTTCTGGTTATCCTGCTCCGATGTACTCTTGCCGTTCCGGCGGAAGATTGCTTTCATCCGTGCCTTCACTTCCAGAATATTAAATGGCTTCGTTATGTAGTCATCTGCGCCGTATTCAAGTCCGAGGATCTTATCCATATCCTCGCCCTTTGCAGTCAGCATAATGATCGGCACATCCGAAAACTCACGGATCATCCGACACACTTCCAGACCGTTATGTCCCGGAAGCATAATGTCGAGCAGAATCATATCATAATGATTGGCTTTCGCCAGCGCAAGCGCTTCCTCTCCGTCATATGCGGCGTCGACCTTCATATCATCCTGTTCCAGGCTGAACTTGATGCCCTTCACGATTGACTTTTCATCATCTACCACCAAAATATTCTTCATTTCTTCCACCTCATCCTACAATAATCAAATCTTTTATTTTATTATACACGCCCTCTTTAATTCCGCGAATGTTCATCAATTCTTCCGAGCTTTGGAATTTCCCCTGGGCTTCTCTGTAAGCGATAATTGCCTCCGCCTTATTCTCGCCGATTCCCGGCAGCGTCATCAACTCTTCTTTTCCCGCGGTATTGATATTAACCCGGTCATCCGGTTGCGATGTTTCAGACAGCCCGGGCGATCCCGCAGTGCTTTCTGTCTGTCCGTCTTGCGGAAATGCAATCTCCGCTGTCTCATCCTCTGTCGGAATATAGATCTGTTCCCCGGCAGTTACCGGCTCCGCGAGATTCACATAATTCACATCGGCATGCTCGTCGAATCCGCCTGCCATGCGCACAGCCGTCTCTTTGATTGCCTCGGACGAGACATAATACACACCCGCATTTTTTACCGCACCGCACACATAGACCGCTACCATCGCCGGTTGTCCGATCTGTTCGTTTCGTTCATCCGCAGGATCGTCCGCGCCAATCCCGGTCTGCGTATGTGTTGTTAAATCCCCATCCGCAGGGCTATCCGCCTGTGTCTCCGCAAAGTCATCCACGCCGATTTCCCCGGTTGTCAATTCGTTCACACCAAGTCCCGTGTTCGTATCCTGAGACACATAGGACACCTGTCTTCCGCACCCGGCAAGGGCAAACATACAACCAATACCAATGATTAAATTCTTCAAAATATGCAATATAAATACTCCTTTCTGATTACAAAGTGCAGTACTCCATATTGCATAATCAAGACATATACCCATTGTACCGAACTTATCTTCGAAATACAATAGGCGTTTTCACGAAAAAAAGTCACTTCTCCCACTGAAAAATGATAAATCCCACTACAGACACAAGGATACCAACGAGTTTTGTCCACTGAAAATCTGCTTTCTCCACGCCAAACAGCCCGAACAGCTCGATCAGGTACGCGATCAGCAGCTGCGAAATAACGATCAGCAGTACCGCCTTCGCCGGTCCCAAGCCTGCCATCGCTGTGATAACGGTCCATGTAATAAATGCGCCGATTGCACCACCTAACAGCATATATTTGTGATCGACCTGTGCCAGCGAAAATATCCCCGCCTGATTCCGTTCGAAGATTGCCCACAACGCGATTGCAACGACAAACCCGGAGAATGCCACCCACGCGGAAGCAAGCCACGTCGACGTCTGTTTTGTCACTCCTGTATTGAATACCCCTTGCACACTCATCAACGCACCTGATATCAATGCAACTATAATTCCCCACATAAAAACTACCTCCATAAACAAATATATAGAGGTAGTTTGTGTTAATTATTTCATTTTCATTCGGACAACTTAGAATAATGGCTCCTTCAAAATTGCGGTACCAATACCCTTTTCTGTAAAGAACTCCAGAAGCAGGCAATGCTCTACACGGCCATCGAGCATATGGACGCGCGCAACACCATTCTTCATTGCCTCGATACAGTTCGTAAGCTTCGGAAGCATACCGCCACCGACTACACCGCTATCGATAAATTCCTGTGCCTCGTTGATATCCATCTCGGAGATCAGGGTTGACTTGTCGGTTGGATCTACGAATACACCTTCGATATCGGTCAGGAATACAAGCTTCTCTGCGTTGATGGCTGTTGCGATTGCACATGCCGCATCATCCGCATTGATGTTATAGCCATGATAATCGTCAATTCCAATGCCGATTGGTGCAATAACCGGGATGAAATCATTTGCAATTAATGTATCAATGATCGTAGGATCTGCCGATACGACCTCGCCGACATACCCGATATCTTTGCCACCGGAAAGCTTCTTCTGTACCTTCAGAAGTCCGGAATCCTTACCGCTGATACCGACTGCTTTGAGTCCAAGCTTCTGCATCATGGATACAAGGCTCTTGTTGACCTTAGAAAGTACCATCTCTGCGACATCTAATGTCTCCTCATCTGTCACTCGCAGACCATTTACAAACTCGGATTCTTTGCCGATCTTCTTCAGCCATGCGCTGATCTCCTTGCCGCCGCCATGCACGATGATCGGCTCCATACCGATCAGCTTCAGGAGCGCAACATCCTTGATGACGTTGTACTTGAGGTTCTCATCCACCATCGCACTTCCGCCGTATTTGACAACGACACGCTTGCCGTTGAATTTCTGTATGTATGGAAGCGCCTCGATCAGTGTCTGCGCTTTCGCAAGAATCATGTCCATTGAATCATTATTTACCATCTTGTTTTCCTCCGTTTTTCCTGTTGTTTTCTTCTCCACAAATCGTGCAGAAACAGGAACTTATATCTGCTATTATTCTTCCCGTTCATCCCTGATATTTTGCAGGTTCTGTCCTTATTTATGAGCGGTAATCTGCGTTGATCTTTACATAATCATATGTGAGGTCGCAGCCCCATGCAGTTGCCTGTGCATCACCATCGCGCACATCGACCTTCGCGATTACAACGTCCGGTGATAAGATCCTGGCTGCCTTCTCCTCGTCAAAATCGGTTGCCACACCATTTTCCACCAGGGTGATCTCTCCCTCCTCGGATGCCATCACGATATCGACCTTGAGCGGATCAAACTGCGCGCCCGAATATCCCATTGCACAGAGGATTCGTCCCCAGTTTGCGTCTTTTCCAAAGATTGCACATTTTGTCAGGTTTGATGTAATGATCGACTTTGCAAGTACCTTGGCAGTCTGCTTATCCTTTGCGTGTGTTACCTGCACCTCGAACAGGCGGCTTGCGCCCTCCCCGTCACCGGCAATCTGCTTCGCAAGGTAAGTATTCACTGCAAGCAGTGCCTCCTTGAATGCCTCATAATCATCGTTTTCTTCCGTAATCTCCGGATTGCCTGCCATACCATTTGCCATGACCAGTACGGTATCGTTCGTTGATGTATCGCCGTCCACCGATACCATGTTAAATGTGTCCTCGATGGAACCCTTCAGTGCCTTATCCAGCAGTTCCTTCGAGATTGCAGCATCTGTCATGATGAATCCAAGCATCGTTCCCATGTTTGGATGAATCATTCCGGAGCCTTTACACATTGCGCCAAATGTGACTGTCTTTCCGCCGATTGTTGTCTCATAGGCGATCTGCTTCGGATGGGTATCGGTTGTAAGAATTGCCTCTGCGGCATCCTGTGCGGACTGTACATCGCTTTTCAGCATACCGGAAAGCTTCTTCACACCATCTGTGATTACATCCATCGGCAATGTAAATCCGATGACACCGGTCGATGCAACCAGTACTGTATCAGCTGAAATATTTAAAGCCTCGCCGGCCAGCTTTGCTGTCTCAGCCGCATTTTCATAGCCCGCCTGTCCGGTACATGCATTTGCAATACCGGTATTTATTACGACTGCCTGTGCCACACCGGCATCGGTCACCTTCTTGTCCCAGAGCACCGGAGCCGCCTTGACAAGGTTCTTCGTGAAGGTTCCTGCGGTAACCGCCGGTTTCTCCGAGAAGATCATCGCCATATCCTTGTTTGTCTTTCCTTTTTTGATTCCGGCTCTTGTGCCGGCGGTTGTATATCCTTTTGCAGCGGTTACGCCGCCCTCGATTTGTTTCAAAGTCATCATTTATCTCCTTTCGATCTATACGCGTTTCCGATTACAACATATGCTGTGGTTTTGCATATATATGTCTGTATCGATATCTAAAAATATGTATATGTTTGGAATTTAGAAGTACTTAATGTTCTGTAAGTTTCCAGCAATGTTTGAACACGATGTTCAAACAAGCCGCCACTGAGCCATGGATGGCGA
>USFH01000096.1 GCA_900553925.1 uncultured Clostridium sp. | reverse complement strand
CCAGCCGGTGAAACATGTTTAAAAGAAGTTGCTGCCGGAAGTCCGGTTGCCTTCTTCAATTCACTGACTAACTGCCAGCCGTTGAAAGCATCCAAAAAGTTAATATAACCCGGTTTTCCATTTAACACTTTGATTGGCAGTTCACCATCTTTGCGGTAAATACGGGATGGTTTCTGATTCGGGTTACAGCCATATTTCAATTCCAATTCTTTCATGATTTTCTCCTTTACTTATTCTTGTTTTTTATAATCGATTCGTATTTTCCGGTTTCAATATCTATGTAGCGCACAAATAAGGAAACTTTATTGTCCTCATTCAGACTTTCCCACAACATGTCAGCAAACGCATTCATATCATCCATTGTTTCAACCCATTTTGGCTCGCCCTCAAAACTTGGCAATGGATTTCCGTCACACATATAGGTATGAATAAAATGCCCCTCTCCTGCTACCGGATTCTCATATGCGAAAGTATAACGATTGCAGGCATCCGGATTTCCATTATTGCTTTTCAAAATAGACATTGCATAGCTGTAGGAACCATTTTCCACATGCATGATACCGGAAATACGTGGTGTATAATTCGGTGCATCGTCCTCATATTCTCTCGTGCGTAAAGACTGCTCAAATGTCTGCTGCTTATCCATCAGCTCGTAAATCGTATCGGTCTGATCTCCATTTGTCACGATTGTCTTGTTGCCTAATACACGCACCGGTGCATAGATGATCAGATGTGGATCTGTCAGCTTGGAAGGATCTGCTGCCTCTGTTCTTATGCCATCCTCTGTCTCTGTAAATACACGGTTCCGTGAATTCACGCTGCGTCCCATAATGAAATATGCAGTTACCGCTTTCCTGCCATCCTGTGACTTTCCGATTACGATACCTCTGCCCGGGTACGCGTTACCCTTCAATTCTTCTTCCAATGAAATCATCTTCACGCTCTTCGCTCCTCCTCTTGAATGTTTATCTAATAACAATTTGGCAATACCAACAATTTTATTCATTGCCAAATTGTAATCTACCTATTCATTTTTCAATCCGTCGTCGCTCAGGTTACCTTGTGGGCCAAGTTAGTCAGCGCCGTTGGTAACATCCCCACTTCCATCTAAGGAGATCGAGTTGCCAAGTACAGTCGGCTCCGGTTTGATAAATGTCATAACAAAGTCCTTGCTGATTGCCAGATACTCACGGATATTCCGTATCGTCTGCCCGCCATAGTTGATCGGTGCCGCTGCCACGCCATAGGCGTCTATGCCGAGATTCTTGGCATTGTAGACGGATCGCGTCAAATGATATTTCTGCGTAACGATCACGACCTTTTCCGCACCAAAGATAGCTCTGGCACGATACATGCTCTCATAAGTAGAAAAACCTGCATGATCGAGGAAAATATCCTCCGACGGAACCCCGTGCTCGATGGCATATTTCTTCATGACACTGACTTCGTTATAATATTCGCTACCGTGATCACCACTCATCAATATCTTCGGTGCACAGCCTGCTTTGTATAGTGCAATCCCCTTATCCAACCGGTCCCTAAGCATCGGACTCGGTGTATCTCCATTCTTTACAGATGCCCCCAGAACGATAATACAATCCATATCCGAAAGTGCTGCTGCCTCTTCCTCTGTCAGCAGACGGGGATTCACATCATGTTTAACATAGATATAGATTCCTGTCAACCCAAGAAAGCCCAGCAACGCACTTGCAATCAGGAATACAAATATATTCCGGATTGCCCGCACAAATCCGCCTTTTTTCTTATCTGCTTTTTTCTTACTCATATCTTTTTGCCATTATTTTATTTCGTTGTCTTTTTTTCTACCGGCTTCTTCCCGGCGGAAGTCTTTACTGCTGCCACCTTCTTCGCCGTTGCCGCCTTCTTAGGCTCCGGCTTTTTCTCAATTGCTGCTGTCGCTGGTGCATCTGCAACAGCCGGTTTCTTATCTACATAATCATACTTGAATACCATCATCGAAAGCGGTGCGATATCAATGCTGATCGCGTATGGCATACGGTCGCACTTCTCTTCAAATGCCTTCACTGTGCCGTTCTTCGTGCCGGAACCGCCGTAGATCTTCGCATCCGAATTGATGATCTCCTCATATTCGGTCAGACAAGGTACTCCAATCCAGTAATCCTTGCGTTCTACCGGAACAAAGTTGCACACGAACAACAACTGATCCTTCACCGTCTTTCCACGACGCACAAACGCAACAATACTTGTATTTGCATCATCGACCTTGGTCCACTCGAATCCCATCTGATTGTTGTCATTGTAGTAGCATGCGTCATAGGTTGTATACATATGGTTCAGATCTGCCACCCATTTCTGCATCTTCTTATGCAGAGGCTGATCTAATAAGAACCAGTCAAGACTTCTTGCCTCACTCCACTCACGAAGCTGTCCGAACTCCTGTCCCATGAACAAAAGCTTCTTGCCCGGATGTCCATACATAAATCCATATGCAGTACGCAGGTTTGCGAACTTATCCATCTCGGTGCCCGGCATCTTGTTGAGCATGGAGCACTTGAGATGTACCACCTCATCGTGTGAAATCACAAGCACATAATTCTCTGCATATGTATATGACAGGCTGAATGTCAGTCGGTTGTGATTAAATGAACGGAAATACGGATCCATCTTCATATACTCTAAGAAGTCATTCATCCATCCCATATTCCACTTGTACAGGAAGCCAAGTCCCTTCATGCTTGCCGGTGCTGTGACACCTGCCCATGCTGTAGACTCTTCCGCAATCAGGAACGCGCCCGGATTGCGCTCTTCCATAACCGTGTTAATCTTGCGGAGCAGTTCGATCGCATCGTAATTTTCATTTCCACCGTCTTTGTTCGGCAGCCACTGTCCATCCTGCTTTCCATAATCCAGATACAGCATAGAAGCGACCGCATCCACACGCAATGCATCCACATGGAACTTCTCCACCCAGAACAATGCATTGGCTGTTAAGAAGTTAGAAACCTCATTTCTTCCAAAATCAAAGATATAGGTTCCCCAGTCCGGATGCTCGCCGCGTCTTGGATCCGGATGCTCATAAAGCGGCATGCCATCAAATCTTCCGAGTCCGTGCGCATCTCTCGGAAAATGTGCCGGTACCCAGTCTAAGATCACGCCGATACCGTTTTCATGCATGTGATCCACAAAATACATGAAATCCTCCGGTGAACCGTAACGGCTGGTCGGTGCATAATAATTTGTTACCTGATATCCCCAGGAACCATCAAACGGATACTCCGCGATGCCCATCAGCTCCACATGGGTATATCCCATCTTCTTTACATAGTCACAGAGCATCTTCGCCATTTCCCGGTACGTATAGAATCCGAAATCGGAATCCTCTATTTTCTTCTTCCATGAACCAAGATGGCATTCATAGATTGCCATCGGCTTCTTCAACTCTGTCTCGCGCGTCTGCTTCTTCCGGTTGTCGATCCATCCGGTATCCTTCCACTTATGTCCGGTCAGATCCGCAACCACGTTCGCATTGTCCGGTCTCACCTGACACTGGTTTCCATATGGATCCGCCTTGTATAAGATCTCACCGTCTCTTGTGAGAATCTGGTATTTATAGACAGCTCCCGGAGCCACGTCCGGAATAAACAATTCATAGATGCCGGAAGTCTGCATCATCTGCATCGGATTGAGTGCTCCGTCCCACATATTGAAATCACCGACAACACTGACACGTCTCGCATGCGGTGCCCACACTGCAAAATAAGTGCCCTTCACACCATCAATAGTCTTCGGATGTGCGCCGAACTTCTCATAGACATCATAGTGCTTGCCCTCAGCGAATAAATACGTATCAAAATCTGTGATCTGTGAATCAAATGCATACGCATCAGCAGTCACAACAGTCGTACCATCCTGATATGTCGTCTCAATCCGGTATTTTGTTCCTTTATATTTCTTCTTTGCACTGTAAAATCCATAGACACCATCTGACAGGCATTCCATCTCGTCACGGTTCTTTCCGGTTGGAGATACGACACAGACCTTCTCCGCATGCGGACGGTATACCATGATCACCTGTCCATCACCATAATCGTGGTTTCCGAGCAGATGCTTCGGTGCATTGATGATTCCATTCTTCAGCTCATCAATCAAAATCCAATTTACCCAGTCTTCCAGTCGTTTGTTCATATTGTAACCCTCCTAAATTATATTTATTCCTGCATACATATATCAGAATCTATGTGGCCGCCCTGCAAGCAGGATGATCACCCGTATCAGAACGAACACCGCAATTTCCGCCGCTACAATTCCCAAATACATCAGCAGCATATTCCTCGCGTAAGCCCCTGACAGAAGCCTGCACAGCAGATCCCCACTCTGGAAATAGCTGTAATCCTGCTTAAATATCATATCCTTAAGCCCACGCATGACCTCCCGCTTCGAAAAAACGATCCGAAGCAGCAAAACGGCCGCTAGCAAGGCACCGCCTGCACTTCCGTAGAAACACGGCATCGTCTCTCTCCTGCGCCATAGCCTGCGGAAGCTGTAGATAATCCCGGCAAAAGAAAGAATTGAAAGGATCCACGCAAGCCGGTAATACCCCTTCAGTCTGTTTAATTGATGTATATTCGTGTCCGTCAGCGTATAGCCTGCCACATCGTATCTGCCCTTGAAGAACGAACAGTACGAATCTGCAATCTGCCCATAATACAAGTCTGCTTCTGCCTGCGTAAATGTTACGCCGTCTTCTGTCTGGGTATTCGTCCCCGTCGCATGATAGACCCACCGGTTGAACGCCAGCAGCACAATTCCAAAGCAGACAATAAACACAGAAATACAGATACTCGCTATCCACCGAAACCTTCTATATTCTTCTCGATTCATACCTTTTATTTTCATTTTTTCAAAAATCTATAAGCTTTTTTATTCTATCATTTCCACCCAGCAATGTAAAGAAACCATTTCCAAAATGCGTCTATTATCCTGTATTTTTTCTTGCTTTTTTTCTTGATTCACATGTTATTATCCACTATAATAAAATTAGTTTTTAATGTGCGACATGAGGTGGGTGAGGTTATATGGCAGCAAGCAATTTTGTAAACGGAAATGATGTGGCAACCTTTGTCCTCGAGGCAGAGGCTCCATACAATATTTTAGACTTTGACCAGGGACTGTGTGCGATGACAGGATATTCGCCACGGGAATTATCGAAGAAGATCTGTACCCTGGATAATCTGTTATATGTTGAAGATTTCACGGAAGTAATCGCTTCCATGAATTATCAGTTAAGTATTTCAAATCTGATTAGTATCCAGCACCGGATCGTAACGAAGAGCGGCACGGTTCTGACCGTTCTTTGCAACGGGCAGGCGTTCTCGTTAAATGACGGTCGGGATGTTTTGCAGTGTGTCTTCACGGATATCACGAATCTGGAGAATGCAGCGAGCGAGACCGTCCGTGCGAAGACAGATCTCGAGATTTTCGCAAACACCGTTCCAAGTGGTGTGAGCAAACATCTGCTCGACAATAATCTGTCCCTGATCTGGGCGAATAATTTCTTCTACGACCTGTGCGGTTATTCCGAGCATGATTACCACGAGAAGTTCGGGACAAGCACTCTGCAGCTTGTGTTAAGCGAGGATCTGGCGGTTGTGATTGAAGCACTTGCCGATCTTACCGAGAAGGAAGAAAGCTCGAAGATCCTTAACTTCCGGATCCAGTGTGCGGATGGCAGTATCAAATGGGTGAACGCGGTCCTTGCCCGTTCCGGTGTTGTTGAGAGAGGGTTTCCGGTCATCAATCTCGTATTATCCGATATTACGAATCTGAAGATCGCAGAGACAAAGGCAATGCTCGAAGAACAGAAATATCTCATTATCTCCGATATCTCTGAGGAGCTGCCTTATGAATACGATATCGCTTCCGACACGATTACCTTCGCAGATAAGTTCAACCACATCTTCGAGGGGGAATCCGTCATTGAGCACCCTTCTGAGAACATGCTTAAGATGGGACTTGTCTCCTATGATACACAATCCGCGATTGAAGAATTGTTCTATCTGGCAAAGGCCGGCACAGAATATCATTCAACGGAGTTCAAGCTGAATACAAAAAACGGCGGCTTCCAGTGGTATTTTTCAACCTTCTCCACGATTTATGACGAGGAGGGAAATGCGCTGCGTGTTGTCGGTCTGCTCCGTAACATCCACGCCCAGAAGGTAGAACAACAGAAGCTGCTGATCCGTGCAGAAACTGACCAGATGACAGGGCTTTACAACAAAGCGACGACCGAAAGCAAGATTCAGGCCTCGCTCCGGGAATTAAACGGCAACAGCTATGAAGTTCTCATGCTTGTCGATATCGATGATTTCAAGAAGATCAACGATACCTTTGGACACCTGAAGGGCGATGATGTCATCATCGACATCGCGAAAACCCTGCAGGAATACAAAGGAGATTACGGGATCGCCGGTCGGCTTGGCGGTGATGAGTTCTGCGTTTTTCTGACGAATGTATTGGATACCCAGTTAGCCTGTGAGAAGGCAGTTCTGATCGCTGAGCGGCTGCGCGAAGTCTACCACGACGAATGCCAGGTAACCCTGAGTATCGGAATTGCCGCAACAAACCAGCAGATTCCTTATAACGTTCTGCTCGAGAATGCAGACACTGCTTTATATCAGGCAAAGCTGAACGGAAAGAATCGTTATTATCTGTATGCAGACGATATGGAACGCGGAAAATACGAAAACGACCGTGGCGAATCACCTGCCCGGTCAGATCACGATACCGCATTTTTAGACAGCCTGTTGTCGACGTTATTCGCAAGCACGAACACCTATACAGCGATTGAACAGGCAATGGCGCTTGTCGGAAAGCATTTTGATATTGACAAGATCTGCATCTGGGAATATGGATTTAATAAGAATTTTGTGGATTGTACACACCAATGGTGCAGAAAAAGTACCGACAACGACATGTCACTCCGACAGCATACACCTGCGGCAATTTTGGAGGAATTATCTGCAATGGGGACGGACGGAATCACCTATTCCTCCGACACGTCTCTGATCAAGACGAACACAGCCAGCATGAATCCGGCTGCCGAGGGCATCCAGAAACTTATGCAGTGTGATATACGTTCGAATGGAAAGCGCATTGGTTTCATCTGTTTTTATTCGATGGACAAGGATACAACATGGCCGGCACAGACCTTAACCTCCTTCAAGCAGATATTCCGTCTGTTCGGAGAAGCAATAAAAAGCAAACAGGCAAGCCGCACAATGGCATTGCTTCGGGATGACACGATCAAAGCCTTTGATCTTGTCCAGGACCCGATGATCGTCGTCGATAAAAACAGCTTTGAGGTTATGTATTTTAATGAGAATGCCCAGGAATATTTTCCAAAGCTGTCTTTGAATAGCAAATGCTATGCCTGTATGCATCAGGAGAGCGGTCCTTGTGCGGATTGTCCCGTACATAAGATCACAGAGAACAATCCAACAGTATCTTGTACCAAAAAAAGCCGGCTTATCGACGAACCTCTGGATGTACACATGACTACCATCAACTGGAGCAGTGACAGCCATTCTTTCCTGATCTCAACTTCAACACACAAGGAGACGAAGGCAGAGAAGCTCAAGAAGGAGCTCGAACAGAATATCAATATCGAGAAACGGATCGCAGAGGCTTCTTACCGCGATATCATTACCGGCTATGGTAACTTCGAAAAATTCAAGGTGGATGCACAGACCATCTTGAATGATAATCCGGATACCGATTATGTTATGTTCTACTTCAACATCAAGAACTTCAAATACATCAACGAGACCTATGGACACAACGTAGGTGATCAGACACTTAAGGCGGTTGCAGATGTATTGAACAAATATATGCAGGAAGGCGAGACCTTCGCCCGTGTCATCAGCGATACTTACATCATGCTGATTCACTCCAAGGCGGAAGATCCGTTTATGTCCATCTTCAACAACATCAAGGCGGAGGTGCATGATGCCTGCCTCGCAATTCAGGATCGGTTTGTGGTTGACTTCACAACCGGTATTCTGATCATCGACGAGACGATGCACAGCTACAGCATCAACCGCCTCGTTGACCGCGCAATGATGGCTGGCAAATCGATTGATGCATCTACCGGTGTATCATACGCATTCTACGATGACGAATATCACAAGAAGGTATTGAATGAGGCCCAGCTTGAGAACAGTATCCACGGAGCACTTGAGAACAACGAATTCTGCGCATACGTGCAGCCAAAATATGACATTGCATCCAAGA
>USFH01000095.1 GCA_900553925.1 uncultured Clostridium sp. | reverse complement strand
CACGTGAGCAGCAGCTCGATGTTATCAACAGAACATTCCATGACTCACTTTAATTAGAAGTTTGTCAAAAATGTTTTTGATAGATAAGTAATTCACTGGAGTCCCGGAGATACTATCTCCGGGACTTTTTATAAAAATAAAATTGTAAGAGGTGGAACATGCCGGAGAAGAAACAGATTTTAGGTTATATTCATTCAACAGAAAGCTTTGGAGCCGTAGATGGACCAGGTATCCGATTTGTAGTATTTTTGCAGGGCTGTAAGATGCGTTGTAAGTACTGTCATAACCCGGAGACGTGGAATCTGGTAACCGATTACACAAAGCTCTATGCAGACACAACGGATGATAAAGAACGAGAAGAACTCGAAAAGAAAATTGAAGAGAACACAAAACTGCTACTAGATAAAGGCGTCAAGGTTGAAGCGAGAACTCCGGAAGATCTGCTCAAGCAGGCACTTCGTTATAAGCCTTATTGGAAGGGTGATGGAGGAATAACCGTCAGCGGAGGCGAAGCGCTTCTGCAGATGGACTTTTTGATTGAATTCTTCAAGCTTGCAAAAGCACAGGGGATTCACACAACGATTGATACAGCGGGCAATCCATTTACAAGAGAGGAGCCTTTCTTCTCGAAGTTCAATGAACTGATGGCACTCACTGATTTGTTCCTGCTTGATATCAAGCAGATTGAGGACGACAAACACCGGGAGCTGACAGGGTTCTCGAATAAGAATATATTAGACTTGGCGCAGTATCTCTCCGATCAGGGAAAGCATATGTGGATTCGACATGTCCTTGTGCCGGGCATAACAACCGACGAAGCAGATCTGAAGAAGACGGCTGAGTTTATCAGGACTTTGAAGACGGTTGACCGGGTGGAGGTATTGCCATACCATAAGCTTGGAATTCAGGAGTGGGAGCGCCTTGGAATCCCTTATAAGCTGGAAGGAATCGATCCTCCAACGGACGAACAGCAAAAAATTGCAAGAGAGATTCTGGATGCAAAGTAAGCGTTGAACATAAGAGCTGCAAAAACAATATAAGAAAACAAATGAGACTGCGTAATATTCAGGAATATGAGTATTGCGCAGTCTTTTTGGTATAGGAATAGATTATAACAAACAATCATTTTTATGTATGGCTGTCTGTATTGACATAACAGAGGAAGCACGTTATAATCTGAAACCATGAAAGGGAAATAAATAGTTTATCAGATAGGAAAAGTAGGGTATAAAACCTGCGAGGGAAAGGAAGTACGTCTATGGCAATTATCCAGATACAAGATGTATCCAAAAAATTTCAGACAAAAGACGGCGAGATTGACGCGTTGAAGCATGTGACGCTCGACATCGAAGCCGGAGACATATATGGTATCATCGGTATGTCCGGTGCAGGAAAGAGTACACTCGTACGATGCATCAACCATATCGAAGTTCCGACTGAGGGAATGGTGATCGTACAGGATAAGGATCTGAGCAAGCTTTCCGAGAAAGAGCTTCGCAAGCAGCGGGAACATATCGGCATGATCTTCCAGCATTTCAATCTGCTGATGCAGAAGTCGGTATTGGAGAATGTATGCTTCCCATTGTTCATTCAGGGGAAGTCGAAGGCAGAGGCAAAGAAGAAAGCGTATGAGCTTCTGGATATCGTAGGTCTGAAGGATCGTGCCAAAGCGTATCCATCCCAGTTATCCGGCGGACAGAAACAGCGTGTGGCAATCGCAAGAGCTTTAGCTTCCGATCCGCAGATTCTTCTGTGTGATGAGGCAACGAGTGCGTTAGACCCACAGACAACTTCTTCGATTCTCGCTTTGCTGCAGGATATCAACAAACGGTTTGGTATTACGATCGTCGTAATTACACACCAGATGGCAGTAGTCCGGGAAATCTGTAACCGGGTAGCAATCATGAAGGATGGACAGGTGGTCGAGAACGGAAGTACCGTGGAAATCTTCAATCATCCAAAGTCAGAGGTGGCAAGAGAACTGCTCAGAAAGGACGATGGTGGAGATACCACCGGTGACGATCAGCAGACAGCAAGTCAGATTCAGGACGGAACGAAGATACGAATCGTATTTACAGAGAACTCCGCATTTGAACCGGTCATTGCAAATATGATACTGACATTTAAGGAGCCAATCAACATCCTGAAAGCTGCAACCAAGAATGTTGGCGGCGTGGCAAAGGGAGAGATGATATTAGAGATTCCGAATGGTTCCACGAATGTGAAAGCGATGGAACAGTATCTGATTGACCGGGGACTTGAGATAGAAGAGTTGTCGGAGACAAAGACAGGAGGTGCGTTCTAATGTGGACAGAACAGGTTCGTTCCATGATTGGAACAGGTATTCTTGAGACGTTATACATGACAGTTGTTTCAACTGTATTTGGATATTTATTTGGACTGCCGATGGGAATTCTCCTTTGTATCACAGACAAAGAGGGATTGAAGCCAAACAAGGTGGTATATAAGATTCTGGATGTGATTGCGAATATTGTACGAAGCATACCGTTTTTGATCTTATTGATTCTGTTGATTCCATTTACAAGACTGTTGCTTGGAAAGAGCTATGGTTCTACCGCAACGATTGTCCCACTGACGGCAGCGGCGATTCCGTTTATCGCAAGAATGGTAGAGTCTTCGTTGAAGGAAGTCGATTACGGCGTTATCGAAGCAGCAAAAGCAATGGGCGCAAGCAACAGCAGAATCATCTTCAAGGTATTGCTTGTTGAGGCAAGAACTTCCCTGATCACAGGTGCGACGATTGCAATCGGAACGATCCTTGGATATTCCGCAATGGCAGGTGCAGTCGGCGGTGGCGGACTTGGAGATATCGCAGTCCGTTACGGATATTACCGGTATCAGACAGACATCATGCTTGTTACGGTGGCGTTGCTGATCGTGATCGTACAGGTATTCCAGTCGGTTGGCATGTTCGTTGCAAACCGTCTGGATCGCAGAAAATAATTTGCAATATATGCGGGTATCGGAATGTGCACACCGGAACCTGCTTATATATAAAGTAATGGATCATTTTATAAAAGTTTTCAATGATTACAAAAACAGGAAAGAGAGGACATGAATTATGAAGAAATCAATTAAGAAATTACTCGCACTGACACTGACAGGTGCATTTTTGGTAGGAGCACTCACAGGCTGCGGAAAGAGCGGCGAGGACGATAAGACAATCACAGTTGCAGCATCTGCAACACCACACGCTGAGATTCTGGAGTATGCAAAGGATAAGCTTAAGGAGCAGGGCTATGATCTGCAGGTGACTGTCTTTGATGACTATGTAAAGCCAAACGAAGTGGTAGAAAGCGGAGACTTTGATGCCAACTACTTCCAGCATGTACCATATCTGGAAAGCTTCAATGAGGAGAAGGGCACACATCTTGCTGTTGCAGGTAAGATCCACTATGAGCCATTCGGTATCTATCCGGGAACAAAGAAGAGCTTGGATGAGATCGCAGACGGCGATTCTATCGCAGTACCAAACGATACAACAAACGAGGCAAGAGCATTGCTTCTTCTGCAGGATAATGGCATCATCACATTGAAGGATGGCGCAGGTATCAACGCAACAGTCAATGACATCGCTGAGAATCCACATAATGTAAAGATTGTTGAGCTTGAGGCTGCACAGGTAGCCAGAGTTGTTGATGAGACAGCATTTGTCGTATTGAATGGTAACTATGCACTTGCTGCCGGTTTCTCTGTAGGAAAGGATGCCCTTGCTTACGAGAAGAGTGATTCTGAAGCTGCTAAGACATATGTAAATGTAATCGCAGTGAAGGAAGGAAACGAGGACAGTGCAAAGATTAAGGCACTGGTAGATGTATTGAAGTCTGACGATGTGAAGAAATACATCAACGATACTTACGATGGAGCAGTTCTTCCTTATGAGGAATAATCGGATTGAGTGGAACCAATAAGAATTTGTTATATACAAAATAAAAACATATAAACCACAGATAAACGCTCTGCTGTATGGGATGTATTCCATATGGCAGGGCGTTTTGTCGCTGCAGGAAGGTATAAATGATTATATGGAGAGGATATAAAATCTGTTATGAACACATGAAAATAGCAGATACATAAAAATCTAAAGTAAATACCTTTAATATAGAGAAAAAATATAGAAAAAAATCAATTTAACTCTTGTTTTTTGCGGGAAATGTCTATAAAATAGTAAACAGTCGGTTTAAATGCATAATTTATACGATGCAAATAAATGTGAAAGGTATAAGGTAGCTGAAATGAAGAAATACAAGGATATGAGTAAAGACGAGTTATTGACATTAAAAGCCGCTCTTATGGAGGAATACAAGGAAGAACAGGCAAAGGGCCTCAGCCTCAATATGGCAAGAGGAAAGCCTGGATTCGCCCAGTTAGCACTTTCCATGCAGATGTTAGATGAGATTAATAGCAAATCTGATATGCGTACCTTGCTTGGAAATGATACAAGAAACTATGGAGATCTGGATGGTATCGGAGAGTGTCGTCAGCTTATGGCAGACATGATGGAAGTCAAGAAGGAGAACATCATCGTATATGGTAACTCCAGTCTGAACGTTATGTACGATACAGTTTCCCGTTCGATGACACACTGTGTCAATGGTTCGACTCCTTGGTGCAAGCTGGATAAGGTCAAGTTCCTCTGCCCGGTACCTGGATATGACAGACATTTTAAAATCACAGAGTTTTTCGGCATTGAGATGATCAACATCCCGATGAATTCCGATGGACCGGATATGGATCTGGTTGAGAAATACGTAAATAACGATGCCGCAGTGAAGGGTATCTGGTGTGTGCCGAAATATTCAAATCCAACCGGAATCGTATATTCCGATGAGGTGGTAAGAAGATTTGCAGCATTAAAGCCGGCAGCCGAAGACTTCCGTATCTTCTGGGATAATGCATACTGCATCCATCATCTGTATAAGGATCAGCAGGCAGAAATCCCGAATATCTTAGAGGAGTGTGAGAAGGCCGGGAAACCGGATATGGCATATATGTTTGCTTCGACATCAAAGATCACATTCCCTGGTTCCGGTGTTTCTGCAATCGCAACTTCTACAACAAATGTAGAATTTATCAAGCAGCAGTTAACCGTACAGACAATCGGTCATGATAAGATCAATCAGCTCCGTCATACAAGATTCTTCAAGAATATTGATGGACTGAAGGCACATATGGAGAAACATGCAGATATCTTACGTCCAAAGTTCGAGGCAGTTTTAAATGCATTTGATCAGGAGCTTACAGGACTGGAGATTGGTTCGTGGGTAAAGCCACTCGGCGGATATTTTATTTCTTTTGATGCACTCGAGGGCTGTGCGAAGAAGATCGTAGCAATGTGTAAGGATGCAGGCGTGGTACTGACAGGCGCCGGTGCGACATATCCATATGGTAAAGATCCAAAAGACAGCAATATCCGTATTGCTCCTTCGTTCCCATCTGTGGAAGAGATGGAAGCAGCATCGAAGATTTTCGTGCTTTGCGTGAAGCTTGCAAGTATCGATAAGTATCTGGAAGCATAAGCTTGTCAGAGCAATTATATAGAGAGTATTCAAATCCCGGTGTGAAAGCACCGGGATTTTTTGCAAAATGCTGGAATGAAATAATTTAATAACTGACATACTAATTTCAGAATGCGGAATCCGAAATACGAGAATAATCAGACATTTGATATATCAGAAATGCCAGAAGCAATTCTCGTATTTTTGATTCGTGAATAAATGGAGGAATTCGTATGAAGGATCGAATCGAGACATTGAAGGAATATCTGAAGCGGCTTGGAGATGGAGAGCCGCTGGAAGCAGTAAAAAAAGATTTCGTGGAAGTATTTAAGGATGTTGATCCTGCGGAGATCATGAAGGCGGAACAGGAGATGCTCGCGGAGGGAACACCACTTTCTGATGTGCAGAAGCTGTGTGATGTGCATGCCGCACTCTTTCATGGAAAGACACGGGAGGAACAGATTGCGAATGCGGAAAAGGCAGTGCATGCGTCAGCACTGCGGGAAGAACGGGAGTCAAAGACGCGTGAACTGGCGCAGATCAAAGGACATCCGCTATGGTTGTTTGCAAATGAGAATGGTGCTCTTGCTATGCTACTAGAACAAGCAGAGGAGAAGATCAAGGATGGCAGTGCGAACAAGAAGACGTTGGAATCGTTGCGTGGCATCTCCATTCACTATGCGAAGAAGGGAGATCTTCTGTACCCGGTTTTGAATGTGCGGTATGGGATATCCGGACCGGCAAGTGTGATGTGGACGGTTGATGATGAGATCCGGGATGAGATTTCATTTCTTGCGAAGATGAATGATAAAGAACCTGAATGGCAGGAGCGGTTTGCAACGGTAGTAGCACGGGCACAGGAGATGATCTACAAAGAGGCAAATATTTTGTTCCCGAACTGTGCGGCGAATTTCACGGAGGAAGAGTGGATCGGCATCTACCATGACCAGAAGGATTACGCAGTCTGTTTCGGTGTGGAGCCGGAGATCTGGCAGAAGGCAGAGGACAATCAATATGTGCCGGAGATATCGCTCACAGAGACGGAAATCCGCATGCCGGGCGGACATCTGACGATTACACAGCTGATTGCACTTCTGAATACGATTCCGATGGAGATCACATTTGTGGATGTGGACAATATCAATCGTTTCTTCAATGAAGGATCGAAGGATTTCAAACGTCCCGGGATGGCAATCGACCGGGAGGTATTTTCCTGTCACCCGCCGAAGATTGAAGCAACCGTGAGAAGAATTATTGGAGAATTCCGCGCGGGGGCATTGGATGAGGTGCCAATCTGGATGGATAAAAACGGAAAATGTATGCTTGTCAGATACATGGCGGTACGCGATAAAGAGGGGAAGTATCTCGGCACGCTGGAGCTCGTGCAGGATATGGGATTTGCAAAGGAGCATTTTCAGCCGGAAAAGCGGCAGGAGGAGATATGGTAAGCGGAGAAATGGCAGATACAGAGAGTAAGATCTCCCGGAAGTAATATTCCGGGAGATTTTTGCATGAGCGAATGAGTGTAGTTATATTCGTAGATGGACTTTTGCCTGCAGATATGGTAATTTAGGGATAAGTTTAGAATAGATATAGCCATTCGTAAAATAGTACAGCGTATAACAGAGAAAAACATAATACAGGAAATTGAAAGACTGACGGTGTGAGGCAGACAAATGAATAAAATCGAAGAATATTACAATAAATTCAATGAGGAAAAAAGACTAAATTCCAGACATGGGCAGATCGAGTATCGCATCACGATGAAATATATTCATGATTATCTGGATGTGCGGATGCAGGAGTTGAAGGTTGCAAACCGGGAAGATATCAAGATTCTTGATATCGGTGCCGGAACCGGACGTTACAGCGTGGCACTCTGTGAGGAAGGCTATGATGTGACAGCTGTGGAGCTGGTAAAGCATAATTTGGGAATATTGAAGCAGAAAAACAGCAACGTGCATGCGATGCAGGGAAATGCGCTGCATCTGAAGAAGCTGGAAGATAATACCTTTGATCTGACGCTTCTCTTCGGACCGATGTATCATCTGATGACGAAGGCGGAGAAGATTCAGGCACTCTCCGAAGCGAAACGTGTGACGAAGCCGGGTGGAATTATATTGGTCGCCTATGTGATGAATGAGTATGCCGTGGTCGTATATGGGATTCAGGAGAATCATCTGGAGGAAAGTGTGAAGAATGGAACACTGGATGCGTCATATCATACGGTACCTGCGGCGGATAGTCTGTATGCATTTGAACGGATTGAGGACATCGACGGCTACAACGAAGCGGTTGGATTAAAGCGGGAGAAGATTTTATCACCGGATGGACCGGCAAATTATATCCGCCCATTTGTGAATCAGTTAAGTGAGGAGAGCTATGAGCTTTTCGTGGCGTATCAGTTGAAGGTGTGTGAACGACCGGATCTGATCGGTGCAGGGGCACATACGGTGGATATACTTCGTAAGGAATTGTGATGAACAGGATGCGTGTGTGCATTGGATAGGATGAATCGGAACAAATATATGCCTGGTATAATGAAGTACAGTGATGTGTGTAGATTATCAGGCGATTACATAATGATGTAAGATATAAGGAGAAGATAAAACATGGAACAAGGAAGCTTGCCGGAGCGCTATCTGTCGCGTTCGGTGATTAAACATATACGAAGATTGAATCCGAAGCTTTCGGTATCGGCAGCAGTTGGAAACGATTATGCGAACCTGCATGGAAGCGTAAGTGCAGATGGCATCGGTGATACGCCGTGGATCGCGTGGGTGAAAGCGATGAATAATTTTGCGTGCTCCGGCGGACAGGTCGAGGGTGCACGTCTTACG
>USFH01000094.1 GCA_900553925.1 uncultured Clostridium sp. | reverse complement strand
GACGGACGTGTGACAGCATTGGATATTGTGAAACTCCAGCGGCATATTGTTGGTCTGGAGACAATTCAATAAATAAACATGATATACGAGGAGGAACATCATGAAGCGATATATAAAACAATTCATAAAAAGAGGATTAGCAGTCATGATTGCTGTGTTTATGTGTCTGAATTTTAACAACATAGATGCAAAGGCAGCCAATGTCGTGATTGCATTATCATCAAGCACAGTCAGTGTAGGAAGTAATGTTACAGCGACGATTTCCGTCAGTGGTTCGGATATTTCAGCATACACAATCTATGTGTCCTACAATTCGGGCGTATTACAGTATAATTCCGCAAGCGGAAGTGCTATCGTCAATGGCGGTGGTGGAACGGTAACGGCAAGCGGAACTTCCGCAGGTTCATTTTCGATTTCGTTTACAGCCATTGCAAACGGCAGCGGAAGTATTACAACGAGCGGAAGCGATGTCTATGATATTAACGGAAATGCCATTTCTATCTCGCATGCAGGTGCAACGGTGACCGTTGCGACCGCTTCAAACAACGGAGACAACAGCGATTCAACTACAGAGGAAGGACAGACAACGGAGACGACAGAGGACGACGGCAGATCCGCAGACTGCGATCTTGCAAGCTTGCAGGTATCTCCTGGAACATTGACACCGTCATTTTCTGCTGACCGGACATCGTATTCCCTGCAGGTTGATGAGGATGTGACAAGTGTGGTCGTCAGTGCGTCAGCTGCGGACAGTAAGGCAACGACAAGCGTATCCGGTGCGAATTCGATTCAGAAGGGTAAGAATACAGTCCGGGTTACAGTTACTGCTGAAAACGGTGCTGTGAAGGTGTATACGATCAATGTGCAGGCGGGTGAGGATGTCGGCGATCCGGTTGCAACGATCGATGGAACGGAATATGCATTTGTGATGAGCGAGGATGGACTTGAGGCACCGGAGGGCTTTACCGCCGGAACAACGACCTATAAGGATTGGGACGTTCTTTCCTTCCAGTCCCCGAATAAGAAGATCACAGTTGTGTGCCTGAAAGACGAAGAGGGCGAGAACCACTGGTTTATTATGGATGCTGAAAAGGATGTATTTACACCATATCAGGAATATTCATCCCAATATAACAGGTATATCATTATGGATGCACCGGAAGGTGTGACGATTCCGGATGGATTTACAGCGACGAAGATTAAGATCGGTGAAAATGAAGTGACTGCGTATCAGTCAGCAAACATTGCGGATGCAGATATGTATCTGGTTTATGCAGTTAACGTAGAGGGTGAAGCGGGCTTTTATGAATTTGATGCAAAGGAGCAGGCATTTCTCCGCTATGTACCGATGACGGTTACTAAGGAGGTACTTGTACCAGCAACACCGACACAGGCGACAGCCTCGAATGTTCCGGCACCGGAAACACCGGAGAAAAGTCCGTTTTCTAATCCGGTTGTAATTGGAATTTTGGCAGGATTGGGATTGATCCTTGTAATCCTGATTGTGATTCTTGTAATATTTGCAGGAAGAATCAATAAACAGAATAAGGATATGTTAGATGCGGAGGATATGATCGCCCAGCTTGCAAATGCAAACAAGGATGTGAATCCGGAGCTTCTTGCCAAGCTTGGATTGGACGAGGCAACGCTGACACAAAATGGCAGGAAGGACGGTGCACAGCCGGCAGAGACAGGCAAGTCTGAAAATGCTACGGCGGATGCTGTTACAACAGCGGTTGCAGCCGGTCAGGAAATGAAGGATATCACGAAGCCGGATGCGGAAAGCAGCGAAGGGGAAACGACTATATTATCCACACCGGGAGAATCGACTACGAACTCCGTTATTCCGGAAGATGTAAATGAACTGATGGAGGAAGTGAACCGGGATTTCGCAGCAAGTATGGGCGGCGGAGAAGCTTATGTGGAAAAATCCGAAAAAGAACTTGCACATGAGGATTACGAGAAGCGTTCCATGGAAATCAATAATAAGATTATGACAAATTATGATTCCCAGATGGACAGTGTGTTTGCGGATGGCGTACAAGATAATACAAAACAGCAGACACCTGTGGATTCCGCGGAGCAGCAAGACGAAAATAAGTAAATTGACGAAATGTATATACAATGATATGATAAACAAATACTATGTAAAAGGAGTACGCTGATGGAAGGTGAAGCAACCGTTTCAAAAAATTTTATTGAACAGGAAATTGATAAAGACTTAGCGGAAGGAAAATATACAGAGGTAGTGACCCGGTTCCCACCGGAACCAAACGGATATCTGCATATCGGACATGCAAAATCCATTCTGCTTAACTACGGTCTTGCAAAGGAGTATGGAGGTACATTCCATTTTCGTTTTGATGACACGAATCCTACAAAGGAAAAGACAGAATATGTACAATCCATCATCGATGATATCAAGTGGCTGGGCGCGGATTACGGAGATACGATTTATTTTGCATCGAATTATTTTGATGCGATGTATGAGGCGGCAATCAAGTTGATCAAAAAGGGAAAAGCATATGTCTGCGATCTGACGGCAGATGAAATCCGTGAATATCGTGGAACTCTGAAGGAACCTGGCAAGAACAGTCCGTATCGGGATCGAAGCGTAGAGGAAAATCTGAAATTATTCGAGGGTATGAAGAACGGAGAATATCCGGACGGAAGCAAGGTACTGCGTGCGAAGATTGACATGGCAAGCCCGAATATCAATATGCGTGATCCGGTTATCTACCGTATTGCACGTATGACACATCACAATACCGGTGATAAGTGGTGTATCTACCCGATGTATGATTTTGCACATCCGATCGAGGATGCAGAGGAAGGAATTACACACTCTATCTGTACATTGGAATTTGAAGATCACAGACCGCTGTATGACTGGGTTGTGAGGGAACTGGAATACAAGAATCCACCGAGACAGATTGAGTTTGCAAAGCTATATCTGACGAATGTAGTTACAGGAAAGCGATATATCAAGAAGCTTGTGGAAGATGGAATTGTGGATGGATGGGATGATCCGAGACTGGTATCAATCGCGGCTCTTCGGAGACGTGGATTCACAAGGGAATCCATCAAGATGTTTATGGAGCTGGTTGGCGTATCCAAGTCACAGAGTTCCGTTGATTATGCGATGCTTGAATATTGTATCCGTGAGGATCTGCGTCTGAAGGCAGACCGTATGATGGCGGTACTTGATCCAATCAAGCTTATCATTGACAACTATCCGGAAGGACAGGTGGAGTATTTTGATATCGATAATAACCAGGAAGATGAATCGGCTGGCAAACGTCAGGTTGCATTCTCCAGAGAGTTATATATCGACCGTGAAGATTTCATGGAGGAACCGCCGAAGAAGTATTTCCGTCTGTTCCCTGGAAATGAAGTGCGCTTAAAGGGTGCATATTTTGTAAAATGTGTGGATTACAAGAAGGATGAAAATGGTGTTGTAACAGAGATCCACTGTACCTATGATCCGGAGACGAGAAGCGGTTCCGGGTTCGAGGGCAGAAAGGTCAAAGGAACGATCCACTGGGTATCTGCCGAGAGCGCAGTCGATGCGGAAGTACGCCTGTATGAGAATATCGTGGATGAGGAAAAGGGAAAGCTCAATGAGGATGGTACTTTGAATTACAATCCGAATTCTTTGACAGTATTGAAGAACTGTAAGCTCGAAGCAGCACTTGGAGAGGCTGGCAAGGGCGACAAGTTCCAGTTCCTGCGTCATGGCTATTTCTGTGTGGATGCGAAGGATACAACAGAAGATCATCTGGTATTTAACCGGATCGTCTCGTTAAAGAGTTCGTACAAACCGGCGAAATAAGAACGGTAACAAGGGCGTTAGGCAGAGGAGGATTATTATGGGCATTTTTTCCACAATGGGGAATCTTGGCCTGGGTGATTTTGATGAATCGAAAATTATGGAGACCGATAGCGATGATGCAGGTAAGTATGGCACAGTCGAGGCAAAAGATACAAAATCACCGGAGGAGATAGAGAAGGAAGCACTGTTTGATAAGACCTACGAATGTCCGGTTTGCAATCTGACATTCAAGACAAAGTGTGTGCGTGCGGGAAAAGTACGGCTGGTGTCAAAGGACAGTGACCTCCGGCCAATCTATAATCATATAGATCCGATCAAGTATGATGTGATTACTTGTGAAAAATGCGGATATTCTGCGCTCGGAAGGTATTTTGGAAAGCTGATGAATCGTCAGATCAAAGATATCAGTGAACAGATCGGCGCAAAATTCAATGGATTGGAATCAGCGGTCAGCAAAGATATTTTTACGTATGATGATGCAATCACACGATACCAGCTCGCACTGATCACAACGATGGTGAAAAAGGCAAAAAGCAGTGAACGGGCATATACCTGCCTGAAATATGCATGGGTATTACGAGGAAAGCGGCAGTATCTTGCGGCACGTCCGGAAGGAATCAAACCGGAGGAAAACCGCTCTTTGTATATGGATGAAAGAGAATGTTTAAAAAATGCGTATGAGGGATTTTTGAAAGCAATCTCATCAGAGGCGTTTCCGATGGCGGGAATGGATGAAAATACACTTCAGTATCTACTGGCAGATCTTGCACGCAGGCTTGGAAAGAACGAAGATGCACTTCGCCTGCTGTCTATGGTGATTACTTCGCGCTCGGCTTCGTCCCGGATGAAAGATGAAGCATTGAAGCTGAAGGATATGATTCGGGAGAGTATTAAGAACAATAAATGAGATGGAGCATAATCTGTATTAACAGATGGAACAGATATGGATGCAAATAATATTATGACAGACATTCCCTTGCACGTGTATGAACCGGATGAAGAGGATTACAGTGTTTATATTGTGTTATCTAAGACACAGACAATTCCGTCGCAGGTGATTAAATTGTGGACGCGTGAACCGTATGCGCATACATCACTTGCCATGGATGTGGAATTAAAGGAAATGTACAGCTTTGCAAGAAAGCACTTACATAATCCGTTTGACTGCGGGTTTATCAACGAGGATATCACGACGGGGGTATTTGGACGTGATGTCCATACTACATGCAGAATCGGAAGATTGCGTGTAACAAAAGAACAGTATGAAAAGATTATAGAGATACTGGAACAATTTAAGAGTGAAAAAGCATTTTACCGATATAATTATCTTGGTATTTTAGGCGTGATGTGCCGGAGGTCGGTGGAACGTCGATACAATTATTTCTGTTCGCAGTTTGTATCATATGTTCTTCGCAAAGCAGGAATTCCGCTGATTACAAAGAAACCGGGGCTGACGTGTCCTCGCGATTTCAGGATGTGCGAAGGACTTGAAGTCATCTATGAAGGCAAGCTGCGGAACTACAGGAATTATTTGAAACTGCATTTCCTGCGGGATGCCAAGACGGGAGATTATATTGTAAATTAAGTGAAGAGAGCACAACAAGATTGCTGTGCTCTTTTTCGGTTGAGACGGGTAGCGCCTGTCTCGATAAGACACAAAGAAAAAGGAGAAACGAAAATGGCAGAACAGTTGTATACAATTCCGGTAAATGATGCATTTACAACAGATTGTGAGTGCCCGATCTGTGAGATGAACCGCCAGCTCGAGCGCAATGCGATTGAATATACAATGGGACCAAGTTATATGGAGGATGACAACCGTGCAATGACCGATGAACAGGGCTTTTGTGCACATCATGTGCGGATGCTCTATGCGGAGAAAAACCGGCTGGGACTTGCCCTGATGCTAAAGACGCACACGGATAAGACGATTCGGGACTTGAAAGCATTAAGTAGCGGAAAGCCGGTTGTGTCGGGAGGACTTTTCAAGAAGCAGGCGAGTTCTTCGGTCAGTGACTATATCAAACGTCTTGAGGATTCATGCTTTATCTGCAACCGGATGAAGGAGACATCCATGCGGTATATCGATACGATTCTTCACCTGTGGAAGAAAGAGCCTGAGTTTCGGAAGAAATTTGCTGACTGTAAGGGCTTTTGTACCTATCATTACGGAGCTCTGTATGATGCGGGCAGTATGAAGCTTTCGAAGGATGCCTATGCAGAGTTTCAGGAGGTTTTGAACAAGACATATTTTGATGGCATGGAACGGGTGAATGGTGACATTGGATGGTTCATCGATAAATTTGATTACCGGTATAAGGACGAGCCGTGGAAGAATGCGAAGGATTCGCTGCCGCGAGGGATTATCAAAACCAATCATACAATTATAGAATCGTAACAGAGTAGAATACAGGCAGAAAAGTTTCATGCTTTTCTGCCTGCTTTTTTGTTATGATGACGAGGAAAATGGCATAAAACCGATGCGGCAGTCATACATTATTTACAGGCTGTCCGGCAAATTGTGTCCATTTGGTTAAATTTGCAAATTAGGGGTTGATTTTTTCAAAAAAATGAGTACAATAAGAATTATGTTAGCACTCAATTAATATGAGTGCTAAAAGTAAAAATTAGGAGGTCGGGTATATTATGAAGTTAACACCATTAGGAGACAGAGTTGTATTGAAGCAGTCCGTTGCAGAAGAGACGACAAAATCAGGTATCGTTCTTCCGACACAGTCACAGGAAAAGCCACAGTATGCAGAGGTCGTTGAAGTTGGCCCTGGCGCTGTTGTAGATGGCGAGAAGGTTCCGATGGAAGTAAAGGCTGGCGATAAAGTAATCTATTCAAGATATGCAGGAACAGAGGTAAAGCTTGGGGATGATGAGTACATCATTGTGAAGCAGGCAGATATTCTTGCAATCGTTCAGTAGGAGGCGCTCATGGAACGAAGTTCCATTCAGGATGGCACCGACGACATGCCGCTGAGCGCAGCGAGGGGGCAGTACCTACAGAAAGGTAAGGAAGTATGGGTACGAAGAAAGTATTGCCGTTATCATTAGAAGATGCGAAAAAAACTAGGAGGCGTAATACAATGGCAAAGGAAATTAAGTATGGAGCAGAAGCCAGAAAGGCTTTGGAGGCAGGCGTAAACCAGCTTGCAGATACAGTTAGCGTAACACTTGGACCAAAAGGAAGAAACGTAGTTCTTGCAAAGTCATTTGGTTCCCCACTCATCACAAATGATGGTGTGACAATCGCAAAGGAGATTTCTCTTGAAGATCCGTTTGAGGATATGGGTGCACAGATCGTAAAGGAAGTTGCAACCAAGACAAACGATGTTGCCGGTGATGGTACAACAACAGCAACTGTTCTTGCACAGGCAATGATCAATGAAGGTATGAAGAACTTAGCAGCCGGAGCAAACCCTATCGTACTTCGTAAGGGTATGAAGAAGGCTTGTGATGCAGCCGTAGACGCAATCTCAGAGATGAGTGAGTCAATCAATGGCAAGGAGCAGATTGCAAGAGTTGCTTCTATCTCTGCCGGTGATGATGGTGTCGGTGAACTCGTTGCAGATGCAATGGAGAAGGTTTCTAAGGATGGCGTTATCACAATCGAAGAGTCTAAGACAATGAAGACAGAGCTTGACTTAGTAGAAGGTATGCAGTTTGACCGTGGTTATGTAAGTGCTTATATGGCAACAGATATGGAGAAGATGGTTGCAGAGCTGGATAACCCATATATTTTGATCACAGATAAGAAGATTTCTAATATTCAGGATATCCTTCCGCTTCTGGAGCAGATCGTACAGGGTGGACAGAAGCTTTTGATCATCGCTGAGGATATTGAGGGTGAGGCTCTTACAACATTGATCGTAAATAAGCTGCGTGGTACATTCTCTGTCGTAGGTGTAAAGGCACCTGGCTATGGTGACAGAAGAAAAGAAATGTTGCAGGATATTGCAATCCTGACAGGTGGTACAGTCATCTCTGAGGAGCTTGGCTATGATTTGAAGGAGACAACTCTGGATCAGCTTGGACGTGCAAAGAGCGTCAAGGTTGCCAAGGAGAATACAGTCATCGTTGATGGTTGTGGTGCAAAGGCAGACATCGAGGCAAGAGTGAATGTAATCAAGGCACAGCTTGCTGAGACAACATCTGAGTTTGATAAGGAGAAGCTGCAGGAGAGACTGGCAAAGCTTGCCGGTGGAGTTGCTGTTATCCGTGTTGGTGCTGCAACTGAGACAGAGATGAAGGAAGCAAAGCTTCGTCTCGAAGATGCTTTGAACGCTACAAGAGCAGCCGTAGAAGAGGGTATCATCGCAGGTGGCGGATCTGCATATATTCATGCTTCTAAGAAGCTGAATGCTCTGATTGATACATTGGAAGGCGATGAGAAGACCGGTGCAACAATCATTGCGAAGGCATTGACAGCACCGCTTGCTCATATTGCATCTAATGCAGGTCTTGAAGGCGCAGTTATCATCAACAAGATCAAAGAGTCTGAGGTTGGTGTGGGCTTTGATGCATACAATG
>USFH01000093.1 GCA_900553925.1 uncultured Clostridium sp. | reverse complement strand
CCTATCTGTGTGCAATCCGGAAGCTGCACGCCGATATCAAACCGATCTTTATCAAACGGATCTCAAACGACTATCACGATACCGGTCTGCAGGCGCAGATCAGCTCGGCAACTGCCATCCGAACAGCCCTTGCGGAAGGAACAGACTTCTCGGTGCTTGCCGCACAGGTGCCAACGACAACCTATTCGCGGATGGAAGCTCCGACACACACCTATCTGTCGGATGCGATGCTGACACCTTTCGTACAGGCTTGCAGACTTCGGGAACCGGAGCTTTCGGATATCTGTGATATCTCCTCGGCACTTGCGGATAAACTGCAGCATGCCCCATATCCAATCGACTATGAAGTGCTTGTCGAGCAGTTAAAGACGAAGGACATCACAAGAAGCCGCATCGCCCGGGCGCTCCTGCATCTGCTGCTTGGCTATACCGAGTCCGACCGGCAGAAGTTTATCGGATCCGGCTATGCATATTATGCCAATATCCTGGCACTGAAGAAGGATTCCAGCGGGCTTATCCGCCAGTTACATGCGGCATCTGAGATTCCGGTCATCACGAAGAAAGCAGATTTTGACTCCGTACTTTCTTCCTACCCTGCCACCCTCACCGGACCCGCACATACCATGTGGCAGTATGATCTGCGTGCGACAGAGCTTTACAACTGCATCTACTATAATCATTACGGTGTCACACTTCCGAACGATTATACAAGAAAACTCCCCGTTCTATAATTTTGCTGTATGACAATTCACACATATTTCCATCCTGTTTGGTTCTACGTGATATTTCATGTTCATACATTTAATTATGGATGTTTAGGGAGTTTTTCTATGCTTTTTTGTCTGATTGTATTCCTTCTGACACTGATTGGTGAAAATCAGGTCGTAGTCACCGGGGCGCGTGCAGGACTTATGCTCTGGTTTCACGATGTTCTGCCCTTACTTCTTCCTTTCATGCTCTTATCGAATCTCTTCGTCCTAAAAATCCGCACAAAAAAAACAGGTGCCGCCTATGCGATTCCTGTCTTATTCCTGCTTGGACTTCTATGTGGCTATCCGCTCGGTGCGAAGATGGCTTCCGACTTCACGAAGGAAGGCTATATCAAATCTTCCACTGCTACCCTATTACTCCCACTGTGCAATAATATCAGTCCGATGTTTCTGTCCGGCTATATCGGACACATTGTGCTACAGGATCAGTTTCCATTCTGGTTCCTGCTTGCGGTTCTCTATGTGCCGTATGTGCTTGTCACATGTATTGCTTTCATCCTTTTCCGTGCATCAGGGAAACATAAACCTACATGTTCATCTTCCAATATACATACTTTACATCATATGACATCAGAAGAAGTTGCTGTTACCGGTCACTCATCAACCCCTTCCAGGCATACATCCAAATATTCAAAGGAAACTATATCACAGCAATCCATACCCACGCAGACAAACGATCTGTTATTGCAATCCGTCATCCAGATCACCTATGTCGGTTTATACATCATGATCTGTTCCATCCTGTTTGCGCTTGTCTGTGCCATCCCGAACCTTCCTTCCGATGCATCAACCGTCTTATGCGGCATACTGGAAATCACGCAGGGAAGCACGGTACTTGCAGTGAGCACGTTTTCTCCTGCAATCAAAACAGCCCTGATTCTTGCGTGTACCTCGTTTGGCGGCATCTCTGCCTTTCTCCAAACCTTGCAGGTCACGAAGCAATCCGGGCTGTCCATGATTTATTATTTCGTTGTCAAATGTATCTGCGGATGTATGACTGGTCTTTGCATGTATCTCTTACTCGTCTAAGAAATCATCAAAATCATCGTCGTCATCGTCATCATCATCGCCGCTGTAGCCTTCATCCTCATCTTTGTGTCCACGCTCTCCGTATACATCTACGTCTTCCGTATCCTGAGTGTCCGCATCAGCACCTGTACTCTGTGGGGCAGGTGTCTGTCCATCAGCAAATGCACTATCTAATTCGTCATCAGAAGCCGGCTCATAAGACATATTAGATGAAGCTGTAAACATATTAATGTTAGTATCCATCTCTGTCATATTTGTCTCGATTACGTATGTGTCGTTCTCCAGAGATTCAATCAAAGTATGATAATTCTCCTTCTCCATATCATGGATCTTCTGGAAAATATCACGCATCTCTGTGAGTTTGTCCTTTGTATAGTACATGGCACCGAGACGGATTTCATTTGCCTCCTCGGAAGCCTGATCTACGATCTGCTGTGCCTGACTTCTTGCGTTCTCCAGAATCTCATCGGAACGGATATTAGCAAGACGTGTAATCTCATTTTGTTCGATCATACGGTTTGCCTCGTTCACTGATTCTGCAATAATTGCATCGGAACGGGTTCTTGCATCCGCAAGAATCATCTCCTTGTTACGCATGATCTTCTTGCAGCGCTCAATCTCAGCTGGCAACTTTAACTCTAACTCATCTAGCATAGCCAGAAGCTCCTGCTTCTGAACCTGTATTTTTGTCTGTGAAAGCGGCATTGGCTTACAATTCTCAATATACATTTTGATCTCATCGATCATATTTTCAACGCCCTTTTTTCCCATCTTAAGAATCCTCCTATGACTTCTTTATATCCAATTCATTCATACGCGTAATTAACTTTGGAATAATGCAGCCCGGAACAAATTCCGTCAAATCAACACCATACCTTGCATATTCCTTTACCACACTGGAACTCAAATACGAATACTGTGTGCTCGTTGATAAAAATACGGTATCCACATCCTTCGCAACCATACGATTGCTCTGTGCCATCTGCATCTCCAGATCAAAATCTGTCAAAGCCCGCAACCCTCGTATAATCACATTCGTGTTCTTCTGTCTTACAAAATCAACAAGTAATCCGTCAAATGATTCCACGGTCACATTTCCTATCTCGGAAACTACATCCTTCAACATATTAACACGTTCTTCCAAAGAAAACAATGGCTTTTTCGATGTATTATTCAAAACTCCGACAATTACATGGTCAAAAATTGCCGCAGAACGACGAATAATGTCCAAATGTCCCAATGTAACCGGATCGAAACTCCCCGGATAAACCGCTATACTCATATTTTCTCCTTCTGCATTAAGAAGACATGTTTGTTCGTCTTATAATGCTTATCTTTTGTTATTTCAAATCCAAGTGCATCCACATATGAGAAATCCTCTTCTAATGCAGCTTCCACCACAATCAGGGTATCTGTCGTGAATTTCTTCGTGGAAAGCACCTCTAATACTCTGCGCTCTAACCCCTTGCCATATGGCGGATCCATAAAGATCACATCATAATCAACCTCCGGCAGTGACGATACAAAGCTTACCGCATCAAATTTCCGCACCTGCGCCTTGTCCGCGAGCTTCGTGAATTTCAGATTATCTTCAATACATGCGGCTGCATTTTTTGCCTGCTCGACAAAGGTACAGCTCTCTGCCCCGCGGGATAGTGCCTCGATTCCGATACCTCCGCTTCCCGCAAATAAATCTAAGAATTTTGCCTGCGGAACATATCCGGTCAGTATGTTAAATAATGTCTCTTTGATCCGGTCTGTCGTCGGCCTCGTCTCCAGACCTTCTATTGTTTTTAACGGCATACTTCGTGCCGTTCCAGCTATTACACGCATATTCTTCTTTCCTTTTACTATTTATTTTAGAATACCCAGACTATATGCCATATTCATCCTGCTCAGTTTTCTCCATGCATCTGCTTCTTAAGCCATTTTCCTGTCTCGGAATAGTCATCATCCGTCCAGCCGGATGTTTTGGTACATGACGAATCGATCAGAGACGATGTCTCCGCTTTGTTCGATAAGTTCCATGCTGCATAAGACAGATTGTCAGAATCAATCAGATCAAACCATTTTGCTGCCTGATCGTAATCAATCGCACCATTTCCGGATGCATCACAGATTGAAAATTCACTGACAAATATCGGCAGTCCTTTGGAAAGTGCCGTTGTCACTTTGTTCCGGATGTTATCCGTATGCGTTGCCGCATAGAAATGTACTGCATACATGATGTTGTCATACCCGGTAATCGGATCGTCTGCCGCAATGTCAACATCCTGCGACCATGTCGGTGTTCCTACGATGATCAGTGCATCCTTCGCGTTCTTGCGTATAATCGGAATAACCTCTTCCGCATAGGACTTTACATCTGCCCATGTTGTCCCACCGTTTGGCTCGTTACAGATCTCATAGATTACATTGTCATAATCTTTGTACAGGGCAGACATCTCCTCGAAGAATGCCTTCGCCTCTTCCTTGTAGGTCTGTGGATTCAGGTCACCTAATACATGCCAGTCAATAATGACATACATACCAAGATTCGTTGCCGCATCCACACCGGTCTTCACCAGATCCTTCAGCTTCTGCTGGTCACCACCGGTACAATATCCGTTATTCTCGCCGGAATACATCGCGATACGGATCAGATTGGCACCCATATCGTCACGCAGGCTTTCGAACGCATCCTGATTCACATATTCCGGGAACCAGGCGATACCATGTGTGCTGACACCCTTTAACTGATATTTATCTCCATTTTTATCTACAATATCCGTACCCGTGAGCGTAAGCTTGCCGTGATTATCAACAGGGGTTCCACTCTCTGGTTCTGTCTTCTCCTTCGGCTTTGTCTCTTCCTTCGCCTCGGTAGTTTCTGTCGTAGACGATTCGCTGCTTCCTTTGTATTCTTTTCCATCTACATAGAGTACTGCACTATCGCAGATGGCTTTCAGATCTGCCTGCGATGGAGCTGTCACAATGACACCGATATCCTTCAGATTTCCCTTCGCCGGAACCTCTGTATTATAGTCCACGCTCGTAACTGACAAGGTAGTACCTTCCAGCTTGAATGTTCCATTCCAGGAGCTGTCCACTGTCGTTTTATCCGGTACTGTCATCTTGATCTCCCAGTTTTTGAGTGCACTGCCTGTCTTATTCGTGATTGTGGAATCCAGCTGACCGCTGTACCCATTTGCACTCTCCCAGGAGTTGCTGTTTGTCACCTTGACGAAACAATCCTGTACTGCCTGTGTCTCCGTTGTTTCCGTTGTTTCCTCTTTCTTCGCATCCGATGCCGTCTCCGGTTCAGTCTCTGTCTGGACTGCCTCCTCGGAAGTTACCTTCTCGACATCATCCTTCGGTTTTCTGCGTACTAATGCTACGATCAGTACTGCAATCACAACGACCAACACTGCAATCACTGCAATCCATACCTTGTTATTGTTTTTCTTCATTTTGCCTGTTTCCTTCCCCTGTAACCCTCTTATTTTGTACGTTTTTCCTGTATCCAGATATATAACCGGTGCAGGTCAACCTCATCGTATGCCTGCCCTCTGGCGCGCTCCGACTCAATCTGATATTTCTTCTTATTTGTCTTGATCACAAGCAGATATGCAAGATTCGTCTTGCTTGTCTGACCGAGTGTGATTGGCTTGATATCCACACTTTTTATGTCATCCATCGCAATCTCGATATGACGCTTCTTATCATGATAGGTCAATGTTCCATCCTCGATTGCCGCGATTCCTTCGCCTTCGAACCGCTCCCATTTGTCGCTTAATACGAGCACAAATACAATAATACACAGAAGCAGTGCCGCAACACTTACCATATTCGAGACAAGCGCCGCTTCGATAAGCTTCGAACATACGGTAGATACCAGTCCAAATACAACAATACATCCAACCAAAGTGAAGAAGATGGCTCTTCTCCAGCGTGTAATATACCCTACTTTTACTTTCATGTCATTCCTCTTATCTTATTTAATCAAACACGTGCCTATTATATGCTTTTTTACCCTGTTCGGCAACCGTTTTCTAAGCAATGTCAGTGTTTTTGCTTAATTTTGCATTCATAACAGCATCCACATCCGGATTTCTATAACACCGTCTCTGAGATTCCACCACGGTTTCTCCGGACCGGCTGCATCGTCCTGCCAGATTCCTTCAGAAGATCCTGTGCAAGCTGCAGCATATCCGCATGATTATAGATATCAGCAAGCTCAAACAGTGCATCGCCGCTTTGCCGGATTCCAAAGAAATCACCCGGTCCTCGTAACTTCAGATCTTCGCCCGCGATAAAGAATCCATCGTTGGAATTCTCCAATACGCGCAGACGTTCCATCGACTCCTCCGATTCCTTTCCATTGATAAAGATACAGTACGACTGTTTCTTTCCACGTCCGACTCTGCCCCGCAGCTGATGCAGCTGTGCAAGACCGAACCGCTCTGCATTTTCCACCATCATGACGGTTGCGTTCGGGTTATTGACACCAACCTCGATAACCGTTGTCGATACAAGCACGTCAATCTCCCCATCGGAAAACCGTTTCATAATCTCATTTTTCTCTTCTGCCCGCATCTGCCCGTGCAGCATCTCAATCCGCGTGCCGGCAGGCAGGTTCGCCCGCATCGTATCCACATATTCCGTGACATTCGTCACATCAAGCGTCTCGCTTTCTTCCACCATCGGACAGACGACATAGACCTGACTGTGCTCGGCGATCTGCCCGGCGATAAACTGATACGCTGTCTGGCGGTAATTCGTGCCGACCACACAATTTTTGATTGGCTTTCTGCCCTTCGGAAGCTCTTTGATGATAGAAATATCCATATCGGCATACAGGATAATGGCAAGTGTCCTTGGAATCGGTGTCGCAGACATGACAAGTGTATGCACACCATAGCCCTTGTCCGATAATTTCTTACGCTGGTTTACGCCAAACCGGTGCTGTTCGTCCGTCACAACCAGTGCAAGATCTTTGAATTCCACCTTGTCCTCTAAAAGTGCATGTGTGCCGATCACAACGTCAATCCCACCCTGCTTCAATGCTTCATAGATTCTTCGTTTCTCCTTTAATGGTGTCGAACCGACGAGACACGCCGTACGGATATCATACTTCGCAAACTGCTCTGACAGTTCCTCGTAATGCTGTCTCGCAAGCACCTCGGTCGGTGCCATGAGTGCACCCTGATACCCCGCCTTCGCACAGGCAAGCAGCGATGCCGCAGCAACGACCGTCTTTCCAGAACCGACATCTCCCTGGATCAGCCGGTTCATCACACCATCGCCTCCCATATCCGCGAGGATATCCTCGATTGCCTGCTGCTGTCCCTTCGTAAGTGAAAACGGAAGATCTGATATGTAGTCTGCAACCGCCTTACCCTGCACAATCTTGTGCGTATTCTCCTGCAGCTGCGTTGTCTTCTTCATCGATGCCATATCATAGAGGAACTGATAAAACTCATCAAATGCAAGCCTGCGGATTGCATTTTTCAAGACTGTCTGGTTCATCGGGAAATGAATGTTCTCATAGGCCTCGGATAATTCCATCAGGTTATGTTCCGTCCGTACATCCTCCGGTATATAATCCTCCATCTGGCAGATCAGCTCTCTGGTCGCGATAATTGCTTTCTGGAAGGTCTTGTTGGATAATCCGCTCGTAAGCGGGTAGACCGGCTGCATCTCCTGCTGCATTCCGGCATACACCGGAAGCTTATAATACTCTGCCTGTTCCATTACACGCATGCCGTTTTTTATTTTGACTGTACCAACAAAGATATAGGAATCCCCTTTGTGGAATACATTTCTTAGAAACGGCTGGTTGAACCATGTCATATGCATTGTTGTTTCTCCGTCACCGACGGTCATAATCGTAAGCTTTAAGCTCCGCACCTGTTTGACCGTCACATAGGAAGTGATCATCGCCCGGATCGCATGGCGTTCGCCAACAGCCGCTTCCCGGATGCGTACCGGTTCCTCATAGCTTAAGTAATTGCGTGGATAAGTATGCAGCAGGTCATCGATCGTGAAGATTCCAAGCCGTGCAAAGCTTTCCGCTGTCTTTTCTCCGATTCCTTTAATTGTCTTTATACTGTCTTCTTTTCTCATACCCTTTTCAATCTTCTATCTCATTTTTGCGTTCTGATAACTGTATTCATTATAACGAAACCGCTGAAATATTTCCACTCTTCCCATAGAAAAATCCTGACAAAACACGCTCATTCTGTCAGGATTTATACATGAAACTGCGATCAGGCAATTTCGTTTATTCACATTATTCCAGAGACAAGATATAGTAGTAGATCGGCTGTCCGCCTGCATGTGTTTCGACTTCAAAGTCCGGATAAGCAGCCTGCACGGCCTCGACTAAGGCATTCGCCTTCTCTTCCTCAACATCACTGCCGTAATAGATACTCAGTAACTCGGAATCCTCATCTGCCATTGCACCGATCAGGTCCTTTACAACCTCTGTGATATCCTGTCCAACCGCCTGGATACCTGCATCGTCGATACCCATATAATCGCCGGTCTTGATCTCCTTGCCGTCGATAGATGTATCACGCACGGCATAAGTAACCTGTCCGCTCTTCACTGCGGTGATTGCATCTTCCATCCCAGCCTGATTTGCCTCAGCTGTCGCTGTCTCGTC
>USFH01000092.1 GCA_900553925.1 uncultured Clostridium sp. | reverse complement strand
CACCACGCGATAGCGTGATGACCTGCGCACGCATCAGCGTGCTTCATTATATCATGTATCACCACGCAATAACGTGATGACCTCCTCATCAGCGTGCTTCATTATACCATGTCAGCATACTTTTTTCATCATATATTTCTCCGTTTTCAACAATAATTGAGCAATAATTTCTCTCTGCATATCTGTGTACAGTTGCCTTTTTCCCTTCAAAATGCTAAGATATTCCCAGCGAAAAACATATATACACATACATATTAGAAAGGAACAGCCATGCCCGAGAACAAAAATAACGGTTACCATACATTATCCAAGGATTTATTAGAACGTATCGAACAGGACCGTGCAAATCATTTGGTCAATCCATATGCCTGCCCGGATTCTGCGATCATACGCCGTTTTGACGACCATGACAAGCCGCATCTCTGGCGTCCTGCTTTCGTTATGGATGTCGAGAAAATCCTGCACAACAACTATTATAACCGTTATTCGGATAAAACACAGGTTATCTCCTGCTATAAAAACGACGATATCTCCAGACGTGCGTTACATGTGCAGCTCGTCTCCCGTATCGCACGTACAATCGGCATGACACTTGGCCTAAACCTGGATCTGATTGAAGCGATTTCCCTTGGACATGATATCGGCCACACTCCGTTCGGACATGCCGGGGAGCGTTTCTTAAATGCACTTTATAACGGGCATACCGGACGTTTATTTAATCATAATATTCACAGTGCGCGTGTCTTAGATCATCTGATTTTCCGGAATGTGAGCCTGCAGGTACTAGACGGTGTTATCTGCCATAATGGCGAACTTGAACAGCAGGAATATAAACCAAAGTGCTTTTCTACCACGGATCCATGGGGGGAATTTGATGCCAATCTCGAAGACTGCTACACAGATCCTTCGGCGAACAAACGACAGATTCCAGGTACACTGGAAGGCTGCATTATGCGGATCAGTGACATTATCGCCTACCTTGGTAAGGACCGGCAGGACGCTGTCAAGATCGGTCTGATTGAAAATGATGATGATTTTACTTCCGGTACACTTGGCACAACCAACGCACAGATCATCAATAATATGACAGTCAGTATCATAGAACACAGCTACGGAAAGCCTTATATCAGCATGGATAAAGAAGTGTATGAGACATTTTCGAATGCCAAAAAGGAAAACTATCAGACTATATACAATAATCCAAAATTAAATGATATGTACAACAATAACATTCAGCCGATGTTCCACGATATGTATGAAGCACTTCTCACACAGGCAAAAAGGATGGACCAATCATCCATCCTTTACAAACATCATATTAATTATATCCGGAGTGCCAACCAATTCAGTCATTATTTTGATATCGATAAATACATGGAGCACTACCTGAGTCAGGATCCGAATGAAATTGTCGTTGATTTCATGGCAAGCATGACCGATGATTATTTTATTGATCTGTACAACTACCTGTTTCCAAACGGATCCTACAAGGTTGACTATATTGGGTATTTCGACTAATGTATCAGCAAGGACGTATACAATCAATCCATAATTGTATACGTCTTTTTTCCGCAGTCCTCAAACAGCATATCATCGAGTGACCTCTGGATCTTAGCCTTCAGATACCGGACACCCATTCCGGTTTCAAAAGCTTCTTTTGCAAGCTTCTTTCTAGCACTAACCGGCATTTTGATATCCACATGATAGTCATTCGACAGACGTTTGAGTGGGCTGATCTTCTTGTCAGACAGAATTCTAAGATAGTCTTCTTCTGTCATCTCATGGAGCTGCACAATATTGTTGATACGACCGGCAATCTCTGCCCGGACTCTGGCATATTCCACCAGATCCTCCTGCGTAAATACACTGTTATACCCATCGAACGACTCCCCGGATACAACTGCTCCAAAACCAAGCGCGCGCGGTTTCCGGCTTTTCGCATGCACCATCATTTCGAAGGAACCAAGGAATACAATGCTGATATTCGATGTATCCAGATCGAGTGACTGTTCTCCCTGAACCGTCTTATCCCCCTCAAAATGAACCATATCGCCTTCGAGTACCTTGAGCAGTTCATTCTGTACGACCTGCCCGCATCTACTGTCTCCTTCAAACAGCTTATCTACCTCGTCAAGAACGATAATCAGATGCTTCTGCTCCTCCCCGGATACACCGTCAAACAGATTACGAACCTTCATATTTCCTTTCCAGCTCGTACCTGTAATCGATGGTGCATTATGGATTTTGATATTCGGGTAGATCTGCGCAAGCTGACGGAAAATCTCCGTCTTGCCGCAGCCGGTCGGGCCTGCAAACACAACGTTCTGTCTTCTTCCATTTACATGGTTCCACAGAAGCATGGCGGCGGCACGTTTTGCGTCCTTCTGTCCATAGACACGCTCATCAAGATACCGGTAAATTGCCGCCGGTGTCTTGAGGATATCCGCTGTGTCTGTGGGATTCTCTGATTTTTCATAGTTGTAAGGTGCATCATTCCATGATACATTCCGGACTGTCCATGCAGAAGGATTACTGGTAAGCATCCGCAAATGCCCCAGATCAACGGTCTTTCCGTTGCAATCCGAGGATGCTTTCGGAATCCGGTCATGATTTGTTTTAATATAAGCACTCATCAAGGAAGCTGAGATATCCTCCACATCGTCGTCCGACAAATCTACATCCTCAAGCGCATTGATCAAAAGCTCCTTCACCGTCTTCGTCTGCATCGTCTGCCATGGTGCACACATCCTCTCGACAGAATCGAGAACCTCCTTGTATTCCTCGTCGGAGATATAATCATAGTTTCCAGCTTTTACATCCCGGATAAAATTAACTGCCGGATTCTCAACACTCCGTTCTCCATATCCCCTGCTTGCAGCACGCAGAAGTTCTGCGAAAATGTCCTTCGTATTGTTCAGCTCCATAGAATTATTCCTCCTTTATATACCCTTGATATTCACTCATTCATGTTTACAAGCATCATTATATCGTAGCATTAAAATATCATCGTAAATTCTACGTCAAATATTCTATGATAGCTGATTCTATTAAAAATCATCGATTGCATTTTCTGTGTATCCGTTTCCTCTGCTCTCTTTCTTTCTCCTGTTGGTAAGCTGCTTCTAATTCTCGACGACTTGCCTCAATTTCATGCTTTGCAACATCATCGGTTTTCTCTGATGCATCAACCTTTACCGGCTGGTCAAAGAACTTTGTGAAAACATCCGGACAATTCTTTGGAACCATACGGTTATATTTCCGGAATTCATCTAATTGATCTTCCGGCGTGTCGAACTTCATGTAGAACCAGCTCACCGCCTCTTCCATCGTCGGGAAATCAAAATCCTCGGTATCAAGCTCATAGGCAGATCCCTCCACCACATTCACAAAACTTACAAAGCAAAAACCACAGCTTCGTTTCATCTGTGCTGCAACCTCCGGATAAAACAGGTAATGTTTTCTCCCGATTAGAAAAATGCCTCCCCCGAACTGAGTATTTACAACTAGTGGGATGAAAACCGTATCCCTCTTTTCCTGATTGAGAACATCCCGGAGCTGATTACAGACAGCATAATATTCCCCATAAGATTCATTTTTGTCATTGGACAATACTCTCACATTTCCCCGACTGCTGGCGGCAAATGGCTCTATTCCAATCTCCTTCATATATGCATCAAGCATATCCATCCCGCGATCTTTCTTTCGGGACTTCCCCCCTTCCTTCTGCCCGGTCCTGAATCCGCCATCGTATAGCAATGTATTTACATCGTTGATGATCAGTCCGTCCAGCAATTCATCGGTTAACTTCGAGAGACTCTGTTCCGTATAGATATGTTCCACCGCTTCGGAAAAACGATCCGGCGATTGCGCAGCAAGGTCAATCAGGAACTTCATCTTATCGCTTTCCTTCCGCATGCCTGCAAATACATCATCTCCACCCAGGCTTCGTCCAAGCATAAGAAGTCTCTTCCGGTCTTCTGCACTTAGATGCACACGAATGTTCTCTAACAAAAATGAAAAGACAGATACGACATACTCTGCCTTTGTCAACCGGATCGTGCGGATAAATTCCGACGCTTCCATCCCCACGCTATGTTCCCCTATCTCATAGCATTGATATCCCGACGCAAGCTGCACGTACGCATTTCTCTTTTCCCCTTCCCATTCATACTTCGTATATAACGAAACCATGCATGTGTCAACCGCAGAAAAATCTATATTCTCCCGCTCCGCCTGCGTAAGCATTGCTGCAATTCTCTCAATCTCCTGTCTGATTCCATCCTTTGATTTCGCCAGGTTCTTATCTTCACATACATCTGTAAGCAGGAACTTCGCGAACCTTGTTCCATCTTCCGGGTTACTTCTCCATGCCTGATATTCCCGCACGAGCCGGAGCCGGAGATTCGCTTCTTTCTCCTGTCTGACATATCGGTAAATAAAGGATTTCGTCCGCCGGTTATGGTAATCCATACCTATCCGCCGGTAGAAATCTTCTTTCATTCCAGCCATCTGTTATACCTCTTTTCGCAGAATATCTATTTTTTCCTCGGTTTTTTTCAAGTATGTGTACGCCTTCAGATACTGATCGGTGTCGTTATAAAGCGACAATTTATGCTCGCATAAGAAGATATCCAGCATACCTTCCACCGCCTGCGTCATCTTCGACATGTAGGAATATGGAAATTCGTCGGCATATAACATTGATACGAATTTTTCAAATACCTGGCAGAAATGATCCGCTTCCGCGAATTTATATTTTTCCATTCGATACGCATGTTCATTTGCTTCCCGTAACTTCCGTTCTCCCTCCGATTCCGGTATTTCCTCATAGTCATCCATGATTGCCTGAATCTCCTCATCGGACAGAAAATCTTCCATTTCATCCTCATCCGGCTCCTCTCCATCCGGTACAGGCAACAATGCAGCATCATGCTCCTCGAATTCTTTCCACATTTCCGTCGGAATCAATTTGCTGAAATCCTTCCCCAGCAGATCTTCATAGATCACACAGCCATAATCAAGCACATTCTCGAAGTAGAAATTTCCTGCATATCTGCGGTCGAATGTCCAGTCACATATCCTGTCACGATTCTTGATATCTTCCGCGCAGTCCAGAATTTGCTGGAAATTGCTCTGCGGCATAGTATCCATAATCTCGTACATCCATCCCATATCCACAAGAGATACCCGGATTGCAAGATATAGAAACATCTCCACGTATCTGCAAAAAGCCTTCTGTTCCGGAATGATTGTATCATCGATATTTCCAATCCAGAGAAGCTTCTGATTTGCATATATGTTCATGTCCCTTATAAGTTCATGAATCAGCATCTGCGTCTTCCTCGCATGAAATCTCCCCGTATCATCCGTCACAAAAGGACGAATGGATGCATTTCTTCCACTGATCACTTCCTCAATATCTTTCATCTTCTCCTGAAACTTCTTCTTCCGGAACCATACACTGTCCGTTATCGTTATATCTTCCATAGTTTTACTCCTCTTCTTTTCATTCTGCAGGTTTTTTATGCTGTGATTATACATCATTATATAATTTTGCCGTAATTATTACAACAAAAATACCCCTATGATTTCTTACAAAACCACAGGGATATCTCCGAATTATATTCTATTTAGTATACACTGACTTCCGCCTCATAGGTTCCATCTGAATAAACATCAATATCAAATGCGATATATCCAGCTTCTACCATGGTACTTAATGCCTTGTCTGTTGAATAATTCAACTCATTTGCAAATGCCTCAACAAAATCATCATCCGGATCTTTCAGATCATCATCACTCAAATAATAGTAACTCCATGATGCAATCTCTAACAGATCCTCATCCTTCACAAGCTTTGCAACTGCATTCTCTACATTCTGCTCAAGTGTATCCAGATATGTCTCTGTCAGCTTAAATCCTACCTTTGCCTTCTTATCATTAATTTCAAAATCCTGTCCACTGATACAGATTTTATTCTTCTTCGCATCAAAGGTTGCTTTCGTGTCATCCCCCTCGATATCAAGCAGTGTTACCTTATCATCTTTGATTGTATATATTCCGGCTTCATAGATTTCATCATCATAATCATAGATGGCATAGGTTCCATCTGTAAAGATTGCGCGGTATTCATCATCCCAGGAATCCGTATATGTATATTCGCCTTGCAGCTTTGCTTTCAGAAGAATCGGCAGAATTACCGCAAAGAACACAATTAATACAACTGCGCCAATCGATCCTGCAATAATACCCGTCTTCGCCTTCTTCGACAATGGTTTTCTTGGCGGCTTCGGTGGCTTTGGTGCCTGATTATACATATTCGGCTGACCATATCCCATCTGTCCCTGCTGCATTGGCTGTCCGTATCCCATCTGTCCTGGTTGCATTGGCTGCCCGTAATATCCTGTCTGCCCCTGTTGCATCGGCTGTCCGTATCCTGTCTGTCCCTGCTGCATCGGCTGACCATAATATCCGGTCTGTCCCTGCGGCATCGATTGTCCGTATCCTGTCTGACCAGGCTGTACCGGCTGTCCGTATCCTGTCTGACCAGGCTGTACCGGCTGTCCGTAATAGTCTGTCTGCCCCTGCTGCATCGGCTGCGCGTAACCCGTCTGTCCCGGTTGCATCGGTTGCGCATAGCCACTCATCTCAGGTTGTTCTGGTTGTTGTGGCTGTACTGGCTGATTATTCACAGTCTCATTTTGTAATGGTTGATTATTGTTGTTATCCATATGTACCCTCCCTCATAAAATATATTATAATTTTACAGGATACATTTAGAATGTGCAAGCAATATATTTTATTTGTTTCTGACTATATCCGCGAAAACAAAAGCGCACAGTCATTACACCACAATGTCATCCATCTTCACTTCAAACATCCGGCAGAAAATAAAAAGATTCTCGATATCCGGCAAACACCTTCCATTTCTCCATTTGCTGACACTCTGCTCCGTGACATTGATTGCACGCGCAAGCTTTCTTGTCGTCACCCCGTTTGCACGCATGACAGCATCAATTCTTTTTCCGGTCTCTATTAAATTAATACCTGTACACACATCCGGGTGAAACATGCAAAGCTTTCTCCTTTCCAACTATTTTTCACGTCCTATCGGATCTGCCTTGCACTATACAGTTATTTGTAAACAATTGCGAGCTGTTTGTAAAAATTCATCGTGATTTCAGAAAACTTTGTGAAATAGGTAAAAAATCACAAAAAAAGGTAAGACGCTTTTTGTTTATTTGGTCAAAAGCGTTCTTACCTTTTTCCGCTTATATTTCCTAATCCGGAATAATCTCGATATATACCTGATCATATTTGTGCTTTAATTCCTGCTTGATCTCATCCCGTACCTGATGCAGGATGCTGATATGTATCACGTCCGTCTGGTTGCCGATATAGACTTCCACCCAGATCTTCCGTCCCGTCTGGATTACATCAAGGAATGTCACTTCGTATGGATAATCCTTCATATGCTTATCTACGATGGAACGGATCTGGCTCAACACCTCTTCCTCCGGTGCAAACAAAACCAGATTCTTGATACTCTGAAAGATCACAACGACCGGCTCCCGGATCAGCAAAATCGCCATCACTGCCGCTACTGCCGGATCAATATATGGTGTCAGGAAATGAAGCTTCGTATGAAGCAACAACACCTGTACCACAAAAGCAACCGCCACCCCCAGACTGCTCACAACATCCAGCTTCCACATATAGAGCTCTGCTTTGATCGTCTCTGACTCGTATTTCTTACTGTAATGATTCAGTATGAGATACATCGCTGCACATCCTATGCAGACAAGAAACTCAAACACCGCAATCTTCCCAGCATTTACCTCATGTCCGCCATGCACGAGCAGCTTTACGTTCTCCACCAGCAGATTACAAGTGAGTGCCAGCAGGACGCTGTACTTCACAAGCAGGAACAACGATTCCACCTGTGAATATCCATATGGGTGTTTCTCCGTAACCGGCTTATACAGAAGCGGCACCAACACAAGAAACGGTCCGATCATCACTAGGTCTGCCGCATCAAACAAACAGTCCGTAAGCAGTGAATGGGAATGTGTGATCCACGCCATAACTCCTTCCGCTATAATAAATAAAAGGCTCCCCAGAAAAGATAACCGTAATATCTTCTTCTCTATCTTCAACTTATCTTTCTTCATATATCTAAATCAAATTCTCTTTCTGTACATTCATATTATGCCGGCTTCTATATATCAAGCCGGCGCAATGCTTATTGTAACATAGAAAAGCCACCTCGTATACATAAACCATTGGTAATTTTAACACATTTATGTGAAAATACATACTTGACCTTGTACAGCTTCTGGTAGCATCACGCATTTTAGCCATAAAAATAGCCTCTGCTACTGTTTTTACACAGTAACAGAGACTACATATTACTCAGAACTAATTAAGTTCGATTCACCAACTGGTGTGTATCCTACTTATTAGCGATTGCAGCCTGAGCAGCAGCAAGTCTAGCGATAGGTACACGGAATGGTG
>USFH01000091.1 GCA_900553925.1 uncultured Clostridium sp. | reverse complement strand
CTCCGGCGGGCAGCCATACCTGTAATCCCTGCCACATCTACGGCAAATATCGTGGAAGTCACCGATCATCAGGGCGATTTCGTGGAATACGAAGGACTTCTGATCAACATGACGAACTATACCGTTACCGTCGATGGCAGATCTATCGAGATGCCGCCAAAGGAGCTTGAGCTTCTGTATTTCCTCGCCAGTCGTCCAAATCAGGTATTTACGCGTGACCAGCTGCTTGACCGGCTCTGGGATTACGAATATATGGGTGATTCCCGTACGGTGGATGTCCACATCAAGCGAATCCGGGAGAAGATTGAGGAACGGCATAACTGGTCGGTTGCAACTGTCTGGGGCAAAGGATACAAATTCGAGGTAAAATAAATGACATTACGGCATTCTTTATTTGATAAAATATTCATGACCTTCCTGGCAATCTTCACGATCTGTTTTGGTTTTATCGTTTTTTATGCCTCGCACGTCACACGGAACATGCTTGTCGACGAACGTACAGAGGTTTTGACGAACGAAGCATTTCTGATTGCGGACCAGACGATTACCGGCTATATACAGGGGCTTTATTCTGAGCAGGATTTTGAATCAAGCCTGCAATATTATGCCAAGACACTGAATGCCAGTATCTGGGTCACGGATACGAAGGGTATTATCTACGGATTTGCCCGCGCGGACGGTCATCCGGGCAATCCTAAGAATATTTTCTTTGTAGATCAGGATTTTGACATGTATACAGCGCAATCCTTTAACGGCACTTTCTTCGGAACATTCAACGATGATGTTATCTCCGTTGCAATTCCAATCCGGACGAATGACAAGCCAAACGGCATGATTCTGATTCATTCTACCATGGAACAGCTTCACAACGTCCAGCAGAATATCGTCAAACTGATCTATGCGCCGTATCTGTTCATGATTATCATCTCCTTCGCTCTGCTTGGTATTGTGTCCGGCAAGATCATGCGTCCGATCCGGAAGATCAACTCTGTGGCAGAGCAATATTCGACCGGTAATTTCGACACACCGATGGACATCCATTCGAGCGACGAGATCGGGCAGCTCGCATCCACACTTGAATACATGGCTTCAGAACTGGCAAAACTGGACGAGTACCGAAAATCGTTTATCTCCAATATCTCACATGATTTTCGCTCACCACTTACCTCTATCAAAGGTTATATTGAAGCGATACAAGATGGAACAATTCCGCCAGAAAAACAAAGTCATTATCTGGACATTGTTGTACAGCAGACGAACCGTCTGACCAAACTCACATCCAGTCTACTTGAATTAAACAACTACGATTCCTATGGTATCTGGCTGGTATGTAAAGACTTTGATATTGTAGATCTTGTCCTCTCAGCCATTAATTCATTTGAAGGACGCTGCATCGAGAAAAAAATTTCTTTACGGCTAAACAACCATACAGAACATTCAATTGTACACGCAGATAAAACTAAAATTGAACAGGTCATCTATAATCTACTTGATAATGCGATTAAATTTACATCGGAAAATAAATCAATTTACGTGACATTGACAGAAAAACATGATAAAATTTTTGTATCTGTGAAGGATGAGGGATGTGGGATTCCAAAAGAGTCTTTAAACCGTGTTTGGGTACGTTTCTATAAGGCGGACCGTTCCCGTGGCAAAGACAAGCAGGGAACCGGACTCGGACTTGCGATTACCAAAGAAATCATCAAGGCACATAATGAGAATATCAATGTTGTCAGCACGGAAGGTGTCGGAAGTGAATTTACATTTTCACTGTCCAAGGCAACAACGGATTCCGAACAATCATAAGAATAACCGGTCCTGCGCAGCGCATAAATCTATAAGACCGGATAAGGGGAGGTATTTATGTTTAGTATCAACAATCTTTTCAACAACGCCAACATGCAGTGTATCAACCAGCTCGGACAGTACCGTGTTTTTGAACACCAGAAGGATCTGTCAGTTTCTCCATACAACGCAGAAACTGCATATTTTTCTGCAGAGATGAATGTACGCCGCCGTCAGGTTTTGGTCGAGCTGAACAACACATCCTGCAAATTACAGGCAGGTGCCATGCAGTGGATGCTCGGAAATGTATCTATGCAGTCCGGTGTAAGTGTCGGTAATTTCCTCGGCAAAGCACTCGGTGCAGCTGTAACCGGTGAGACAATGTCCAAACCGGAATACACCGGTCAGGGTTATGTTATGTTAGAGCCAACCTACAAGCACATCCTGCTTGTCGATGTGGCACAGTGGGGGCAGATCGTACTCGAGGATGGTTTATTCCTTGCCTGTGACAGCACATTGCAGCATAAGGTTGTCAGCCGTAAGACACTTTCCTCTGCTGCGCTCGGCGGAGAGGGCTTATTTAACCTGAGCCTTTCCGGACAGGGTATCGCTGTATTGGAAAGTCCGGTTCCACAGCAGGAGCTTATCATGTTCAATCTGCAGGATGACGAGGTTAAGATCGACGGAAATATGGCAATCGCATGGTCCGGCTCTTTGAGTTTCACAGTTGAGAAATCTTCAAAATCGCTGATCGGTTCGGCTGTTTCCGGCGAAGGTCTGGTCAACGTATACCGTGGTACCGGTTCGATTCTGATGGCACCAACCGCATAAGGAGGAGGGTACATATATGGTAAGTCAAAGCTTATTAAATAACACAAATGTACAGGTTACCTCTGCTCTTGGCGGCATGCAGGTACTGGAATATGTGCAGGATATGAGTGTCAGCCCATCTACCTCGAAGCTGCAGTACTACATGTCCCGCATGAATGTGAACAAGCGTCAGCTTCTGCTTAATCTGAACGGAAATGGTTACACCGTTCAAGCCGGTGCCATGCAGTGGACGGCAGGTCAGATACAGATGGAAAGCGGCGTCAAAGGTGTTGGCGGTTTCTTAAGTGGTATGGCTAAAGCAGCAGTTACCAAAGAGACGGTTGCCAAGCCTATCTACACCGGTTGCGGTCAGGTCATGTTAGAGCCAACCTACCGTCATATCCTGCTCACGAATCTGCAGGAATGGGGAGGCAGTGTAGTCTTAGATGACGGATTGTTCCTCGCCTGTGACAATACCGTTACGCAGAAGGTTGTAGCAAGAAGTAACCTCTCTTCTGCTGTATTTGGCAGAGAAGGTCTGTTCAACTTAAGCTTGAATGGTACAGGTATCTGTGCTTTGGAAAGTATCGTTCCTAGAAATGAGATTATCGAGGTTGTACTCGACAACGATATGATGAAGATCGATGGAAATATGGCAATTGCATGGTCATCCTCTTTGGATTTTACGGTTGAAAAATCTTCCAAATCTTTGGTTGGCTCTGCTGTATCCGGGGAAGGTCTGGTTAATGTATACCGTGGTTCCGGCAAGATCTGGCTTGCTCCGGTACTGGAGACTGGCGGTTCCGCAGGTGTCAGCAGCCAACAGAATGCAGGTGAGACAGCTTCCGAAGGAAAGACCGGTTCTGCAGCTGCCCGGAATGATACGATGAGTAAGATTGAGAAGTTCGGGAAGCTGATGGATAAATTTAGTTGATGACGGACGATAATTGCGATATTACATTTTACAAAAGAGTTGGGAGTATACAATTTTCATATAGGGTATCATAGAAAAAGGTATTCATGAAGATATAATGTATTGCAGTTAAGAATTATTAAGTGCCCCTAATTTATATTTTAGTACTATACGCAACCGTTGCCAATTCGCCATCCATGGCTCAGTGGCAACTTGCTTGAACGTCCTGTTCAAGCATTGCTTATATATGAAGGGGCACTAATTAATTCTAAAACTGCAAACATATCATATCTTTCATGAGTACCTTTTTACTATCTGATACCCTATATGAAAATTATTGATCTGCAACCTTTATATTATTTTTTGCATCGCAATTATCTGTCTGTCGACCTCCTGCTTATATGCATTACTTTGCCATGATTACACTAATCTTCTACTCTCCTTTTACTTCCGATAAAGACTGATAGGTCATCTCTATATTATATCTATGAGATTATCGAATATCTGCAGCAGTTCTGCGAGTTCTTTGCGGCATTTCTCCCTGTATTCGTCCAAGCCATCGTTTACATTGATATCTTTCATTTCGAACAGGTCCTCATCATTGTATATTGCGGCAACGAGCTGATTTCCCGCGAATTCCAGATAGGTATCTTTCGGAAGCTGCAGTATGCTGAGGATTGCATCCGGTGGCAATATGCTTCCTGCAAGCTGTTCGTCGGTTGCCAAAGTCGTAAATCTCCGGTCAAAATCTGTATTTCCAAGCCGGATTGCTTCTGCCGGTTTCTTCCTGCCTTTCCGCTCGACAACATGGACGACACCGTCTATATTATGTGGAAGGACTATGGTCACAAACGGTCCCTGGAATCGCGTCACTGCAGAAGATGATCCCGGTCTGTCCGGATCCATGTTGTCGCTTCGCCACCTCAGGCAAAGATCGCAGTACGTGATCTCTGCACCTCTGTAGATCGCATGGAAGTAATCGGAACCGGTCACTTCATTATATTCCGGCAGGAGTCTACAGTTTTTCAGGAAATCTTCATTTGTATGCCCGGTCGGCATATATTCCAGTACCTGCATCTGTTCTTCCAACACGCCCCACACAGCACACTGTCCAATCAGCTCCTTCATCTGTTTCTCTATATTTGCAGCAATTAACGCTATGGCAAATCCAATCATAATGGAAACAACCGCAATTCCAGTCAGCCGGTAGGTCCACGTCGAATCTTCTGCCCCGCAGAATGCAGGAATAAACGGTGCTGCCAGCATAAGCAGGAAAACCCAACAAAGCTTTGTCAATATCTTGTACGTTCGTTGTTTGGATTTCAGCAGTGCTTCCAATTCATTCCTGTTTTGACCTTCATCCGTTTTTTCGCTCATATCGTCTTCCTCCCATACTTGCAATGCTCCGCACACTTTAATTGGAGTTTTTCTCTTGTTTCACCATTTTACCCCCAATCCGCTTGATTCTCAACCCTTTCCGATTGGAGCATCTCCCCCTATTTTGCCACTCTTGCTCCTGGTCGCATGCAGGCATAATAAAAAACGCATCTTTCGATGCGTTTTTTTGTCTGACTAAGATTAAATTACACTTTCTTCGTCATCTCCAGACGAAGCATCGCACGTTTCAATGCGAGTTCCGCCCGGTCAATATCCTGTGAGTTGTCGTGGATGCGGCGTTCCGCGCGAATTTTTGCTTCCTCGGCACGATGAATGTCGATTTCATCCGGCCATTCGACCGACTCTGCCAGAATTGTGACAGAATCGCCTAGAATCTCCGCGAAACCGGAATGCAAAGCCGCTTCCTTGTCACCACCATCTTCCCGAATCTTCAGGACACCCGGTGCAACAACCACAGTCATAGGTATATGTTTTGGGTACAGTCCGATGATGCCCTCAATCGTATTAAACTCAAGGAAAGAAGCCTCCCCTTCATAAAATACCCGTTCCGGTGCGATCACACGAACCATCATTTTGTTTTCTGCCATGTATACCACCTAATTTATTTCCACACCCAGACAATCGCTCATCCGGCTGTATCATAATCATCCTACATCGATTCCTTACTTCTTGCACTTCGCAAGCACGTCGTCGATACTTCCGGCATTTAAGAAATAGCTCTCCGGAATATCGTCATGCTTACCTTCCAGAATCTCCTTAAAGCTCTGAATTGTATCAGACAGCGGAACGTATTTACCAGGAAGTCCTGTAAACTGCTCTGCTACATGGAATGGCTGTGACAGGAACTTCTGTACCTTTCTTGCCCTGGCAACGACGATCTTATCCTCCTCAGAAAGCTCATCCATACCAAGGATTGCGATGATATCCTGCAATTCCTTATACTTCTGCAGGATCTCCTGTACACCACGTGCCACCTTGTAATGCTCTTCGCCAACTACTCTTGGATCGAGGATTCTGGAAGTAGACTCCAGAGGATCTACCGCTGGGTAGATACCAAGCTCTACGATGGAACGGGAAAGTACCGTTGTCGCATCCAAATGCGCGAATGTAGTTGCAGGTGCAGGGTCTGTCAAGTCATCGGCTGGCACATAGACCGCCTGTACCGATGTGATAGAACCATTCTTTGTCGAAGTGATACGCTCCTGCAATGCGCCCATCTCTGTCTGCAGGGTTGGCTGGTAACCAACGGCAGAAGGCACACGTCCAAGCAGTGCGGACACCTCCGAACCAGCCTGTGTAAAACGGAAGATATTGTCGATGAATAACAATACATCCTTTCCAACCTGATCACGGAAATACTCTGCCATCGTAAGGCCTGTCAGACCAACACGCATTCTTGCTCCTGGCGGTTCATTCATCTGACCAAATACCATCGTTGTCTTCTCGATAACGCCGGATTCGATCATCTCGTAATACAGGTCATTTCCTTCTCTTGTTCGCTCACCAACACCGGTAAATACAGAATATCCACCGTGCTCTGTCGCGATATTTGTGATAAGCTCCTGAATCAATACTGTCTTACCAACACCGGCACCACCGAACAGACCGATCTTACCACCCTTCTGATAAGGGCAAAGCAAGTCAACGACCTTAATACCGGTTTCCAGAATCTCTGTCTCGGTTGACTGCTCTGAAAACTCCGGTGCTTTTCTATGGATTGGAAGGTAAGTATCTACCTTTGGAGCCGGTTTATTGTCAATCGGCTGTCCCAACACGTTGAACATACGTCCCAGTGTTGCTTCACCGACAGGTACAGTAATCGGCGCGCCGGTACCAACCGCTTCCATACCACGTACGAGACCATCTGTCGGTCCCATCGCGATACAACGAACGGTGTCATCCCCTAAGTGCTGGGATACTTCGGCGTACAGTGTGTCACCGCTCTTTGTGGCAATCGTTATCGCATCATGAATCTCAGGCAGTTTACCTTCGGTAAACTTCGCATCGATAACGGCACCGACAATCTGGGTAACCTTACCTACATTTGTATCTGCCATTTCCTTAATCTCCTTTAACTTATTGCATCAGCTCCGGCAATAATCTCCGTAAGCTCCTGCGTGATTGCACTCTGTCTTGCTCTATTGTACTTGAGTGACAGGCTTCCGATCATATCATCCGCATTGCTTGTCGCGGAATCCATCGCCTGCATTCTCGCACCATTCTCACTGGCTACCGCCTCTAACAGCGCACCGTAAATAATGTTGGACATGTATTTCGGAACGATCTGGTCTAAGACTTCCTCCTCCGACGGCTCGAAGTTCATCAGCAACTTATCGTCACTGATTGGCTTCCCCGGTGTGAAATCCTCCTCCCGGATCGGAAGCAGCTTCATAAGCTTTGCTTCCTGTGTCACGGTATTCTTGAAATTCGTATATGCGATGTACACCTCGCCAATCTCGCCCTTGGAATACTGCGTCAAAAGCTGCTTCGTAAGCTCGGTCGCATCGTCAAACAATGGTGCATTGATGATCTCTGATTCATCCTGATATATGCTGTAACCTTTTCTGGTCAAGCCCTCAATACCTTTTTTCCCGATACCATAGATATAGGTATCCTCCTTCGAAAATCCGGCTGCAACAATCTCCTTTACAACATTGTTGTTGTAACCACCGGCAAGTCCACGGTTCGAAGTGATCGCGATAACTGCCTTCTTGTCGCTGCCGTTTTCCTTCAGGAATTTATGGTTTGGTTCTTTCGTCATTGCAAGGATGGAACATATCGTATCATAGAGCATATTAAAATATGGTTTGTTGCTCTCAGCTCTCCCGCGGGCTTTCTGAAGCTTAACTGTGGAAACAAGCTTCATTGCCTTGGTGATCTGCTGCGTGCTCTGGACGCTTTCTTTGCGCCGCTTAATGTCTCTCATGGATGCCAAGAAAGATCAACCTCCTCGCTCTATTTATTAGAATGTTTCCTTGAATTCCGTAATTGCCTTCTTCAAAGCGTCCTCTAATTCGTCGGACAGCTTCTTCTCCTCGCGGATCTTCTCGAAAATGTCCGGATATTTCGTGGAAATGTATTCGAACAATCCACTCTCAAATTCCAGAATCCGATCTACTTCGATATCAAGCAGATACTTTCTTGTTGCAGCGTAGATGATAACAACCTGTTTTTCAACCGGCATTGGCTTATACTGAGGCTGCTTCAAAATCTCCTTGATTCTTTCACCCTGTGCAAGCTGGTTTCTCGTATCCTCATCAAGCTCGGAACCGAACTGGGAGAATGCGGCAAGCTCACGGTACTGTGCTAACTCCACACGAATTGGGGAAGCAAGCTTCTTCATGGCACCGATCTGTGCGGCACCACCAACACGCGATACAGAAAGGCCTGCATTTACGGCAGGACGGAAACCGGAGTTGAACATCTCTGTCTCCAGATAGATCTGTCCGTCTGTGATGGAAATAACGTTTGTCGGGATATACGCAGATACATCACCTGCCTGTGTCTCGATGATCGGAAGGGCTGTAAGCGATCCTCCACCGAGTGCATCCGACAACTTCGCTGCACGCTCTAAGAGTCTGGAGTGCAGATAGAATACATCACCCGGATAAGCCTCACGGCCTGGTGGTCTACGGAGAAGCAGGGAAAGTGTACG
>USFH01000090.1 GCA_900553925.1 uncultured Clostridium sp. | reverse complement strand
TTGTAAAAAAATCAATAATATTATAAAGATACCAGGGTCAAAAGGTCTAAACCCACATGAGCTTGCTCATAGGTGGGTCTAGACCAAGATATTATAAGTCTTATAACTATGAATTGTGAAGCACAGGAGTAAAATTCTCAGGCAGAGTTTAATAAGAATATGATTATAGATTATAGGATAAAATTTTCGCTCCAAAAGAATATAATCATCATGCTGTGGGAATTATATTCTTATGAAGAAATGGATGTTTATAATAACCGGAACGCTGCTTATGGCAGTTGCTTATAAAACTATATATGACTCAGTGGGAATGGTTACAGGAGGCTTTTCGGGCATAAGCATAATAGTAAGACGGCTGACAGAATATTTAAAAGATTATTCATATGTAAAAATACAGGAAAGCAGTGTGCCTGATGGCATGCAGCAGGGAGGTGTGCATATTGTATACTATCTTATAAACAACATAATTCCGTCCGGCGGCGTACCAATATGGTTTACAAACATATCGCTTAATATTCCACTATTTATATGTGCCTATAAGGAGCGTGGAAAGGCATTTTTAAAGGATACACTGTTGGCAGATGCACTTCTTACGGTGTTTATGGCAGTGCTTCCAAAGACAGATATATCGGGAAGCGTGTATGCGTGGGTGGCACTCATAGGCGGACTATGTGCTGGAACTGGCATTGGAATGGTGTTAAGGGCGGAAAGCACGACAGGCGGCACAGATATGCTTGCAAGTATTCTTTATTACAGATATGGAAAATGGTCAATAGTAACTATTATGAATGTTATTGATGGAATGATAATAATAGCTGGTGTGTTTTTATTTGGAATAAAGGTAACTATATGGGCTGTTTTTGCCGTAATTATAACAACATTTGCTGCAAGATTTATTATAAAAAGGTCTTGAAAATGGCATAAATATGCATATTTTTGGTGATGTTAGTGAAGATTGCAGTCGTAATTTTGTGCAAAATATCTATGAAAGCTGGAATTATGGTAAAAGTGATAAAAAAGCACAGAATATATTTGGCTAATTACCATATAGCCAAGAAAAGCCTGTTAGTGTAAAATAATGAATATCAAAAGCGCGTATGCGTTCTTTTATATTTTAGGAGGAAAGTTTTCAATGGCAAGTTTATCACTTAAAAATGTTTGTAAAGTATATCCAAACGGATTCGTAGCTGTTAAGGATTTCAACCTTGAAATCGCAGATCAGGAATTCATCATTTTCGTAGGACCTTCAGGTTGTGGTAAGTCTACAACACTTCGTATGATTGCAGGTCTTGAGGAAATCAGCTCAGGAGAATTATGGATTGGGGACAAGCTCGTTAACGATGTAGAGCCTAAGGATAGAGATATCGCTATGGTATTCCAGAGTTATGCGTTATACCCACATATGTCAGTATATGACAACATGGCATTCGGTCTTAAGTTAAGAAAAGTACCAAAGGCTGAAATAGATAAGTCAGTTCATGAAGCTGCTAAGATTCTTGATATTGAGCACTTACTTGACCGTAAGCCAAAGGCTCTTTCAGGTGGTCAGAGACAGAGAGTTGCTATGGGACGTGCTATCGTTCGTAGCCCTAAGGTATTCCTTATGGATGAGCCTCTTTCAAACCTTGATGCTAAGTTAAGAGTTCAGATGCGTGTTGAGATTTCTAAGTTACATAAGAGATTACAGACAACTATCATCTACGTTACACATGACCAGACAGAGGCTATGACACTTGGTACAAGAATCGTAGTTATGAAGGATGGTATTATTCAGCAGGTAGATACACCACAGAATCTGTACGATAAGCCATGCAACCTCTTTGTAGCTGGTTTCATGGGTATGCCACCTATGAACTTCATTGATTGTAAGGTTGTTAAGTCTGGTGCAGACGTACTTCTTATGTTTGGTTCTCACTCAATCAAGGTTCCTGATGCTAAGGCTCAGAAGCTGATCAGCGGTGATTTCCTTGATAAGGAAGTAGTTCTTGGTATCCGTCCAGAGGATATTCATGATGAGCAGCTCTTCATCGAGTCTTCACCTGAGAGTGTTATCGATGCAAGAATCAATATTTACGAAATGCTTGGTGCTGAAGTATATCTGTACTTCACAATCGACCAGTTCGATATCACAGCAAGAGTAAATGCACGTACAACAGCAAGACCTGGCGATACAGTTCAGTTCGCATTTGATCTGAGCAAGATTCATATCTTCGATAAGGAGACAGAGGAGATTATCGCAAGCTAGTCTACATACGTGTTCGAAAGTTTGAACAAATTGTGATTTTTCAAGAGGAAATGCATAAAATTATGCGTTTCCTCTTTTTTTTTTTGCGTTTTTCGTGTAAAATGTACTTTGTGTGAGTGTATGCAATGTTAAATAATTGGAAATGATTTGGCATTGACAGCAAGATGTATAAATGTTACAATTTTGTTACAGAATTTTTAATAATTCATAACGAGGAATAGGGGTGGACGAATGATTTCGAATCAGATACTGCAGGATACGGTCGCAGGTATCAAATCAATCACCAGAGTAGAATTATGTGTGATGGATACAGAAGGAAAGATACTTGCAACGACGATGCGAGGCATGGAAGAGTATGAAGATGAGGTTGTGAAGTTTTCTGAATCGGCGGCGGATAGTCAGGTAATCCGCGGATTTCAGTTCTTCAAGGTGTACGATGAGAATGAATTGGAATACGTAATCCTGGCGAAGGGGGATGCTGAGGATGTATATATGATCGGGAAGATGGCAACCTTCCAGATACAGAACCTGCTTGTGGCGTACAAGGAACGTTTTGACAAGGATAACTTTATTAAGAATCTGCTTTTGGATAATCTGTTGCTGGTAGATATTTACAATCGTGCCAAGAAGCTGCACATCGAGACGGATGTGAAGCGGATTGTGTTTATTATCGAGACGAAGACAGAGAAAGATACGAATGCATTGGAGACAGTACGGACACTTTTCTCCAGCAAGACGAAAGATTTCATCACAGCTGTGGATGAGAAGAATATTATTCTTGTGAAAGAAGTGAAACCGAGTGAGACATACGAGGATATGCGGAAGACCGCAAAGGTCATTGTGGATATGCTGAATACAGAAGCGATGTCCTCAGTTAATGTTGCATATGGAACAATTGTAAATGAGATCAAGGAAGTATCCCGTTCTTACAAGGAAGCAAAGCTTGCGCTCGATGTAGGCAAGATCTTCTATAGCGACAGAAAGATCATTGCATATAGCAACCTTGGAATTGGACGGTTGATTTATCAGCTTCCGCTTCCGCTTTGCAAGATGTTTATTAAGGAGATTTTTGATGGTAAATCACCGGATGAATTCGACGAGGAGACATTGTCGACGATCAATAAGTTCTTCGAGAACAGTCTGAACGTGTCCGAGACTTCCCGTCAGCTTTATATTCATCGTAACACACTGGTTTACCGGTTGGATAAGCTTCAGAAGAGTACAGGACTTGACCTCCGCGTGTTTGAGGATGCAATCACATTCAAGATTGCGCTTATGGTCGTAAAGTATATGAAGTACATGGAATCGCTGGAGTATTAATTAAGGTTTTGCGCCTGACAGATGACAGACACAAAGAAATGTACAAGGAGATAGTAAGATGTTAGAACTGGATCATGTGAAGATGCGGTATCCGGCAAGTAAGACGTATGCCCTAAATGATGTGAGCCTGAAGATAGAGAAAGGTGAATTTGTATTCATAGTAGGTTCTTCGGGATCTGGTAAGACAACGTTGATCAAGCTGTTGTTGAAGGAGATGGATCCAACCTCCGGCAAGATCAAGGTTGCGAATACCGACTATAGCAAATTAAAGAGAAAGAACATTCCGAAGATTCGGAGAAAGATCGGTGTTGTATTCCAGAACTTCCGGCTGCTCAAGGACCGGACGGTGTATGAGAATGTAGCATTTGCACAGCGTGTTGTCGAGACACCAAGCCGGTATATCCGTAGACAGGTGCCTGCCATGCTGACACTGGTTGGCCTGGCTGACAAATACAAGTCATTCCCAAGGCAGCTTTCCGGTGGTGAGCAGCAGAGAGTGGCACTTGCCCGTGCACTGGTGAACAAACCGGAGATTCTGCTTGCCGATGAGCCGACGGGTAACCTGGATCCGAAGAATTCATGGGAGATTATGCGACTTCTGGAGGATGTCAACAAGAAGGGAACAACGGTTGTCGTTGTTACGCATAACAAAGAGATCGTCAATATGATGAAGAAGCGTGTTGTCACGCTGAAGCATGGCGAAATAATCAGCGATGAGCAAAAAGGTGGGTATATCGATGAGGATTAGTTCATTATTATATAGTGTCCGGCAGGGCTTAAAAAGTATCAGAAGAAATCTATTGTTCTCATTGGCATCCGTCGGAACGATTGTTTCCTGTTTGTTCCTGCTCGGAATCTTCTATTGCGTAATCGTGAATTTCCGTGCGGCAATGACAGATCTGGAGAATACGGTTACGATATCGGTATTCTTCGATGAAGGAATTACGGATGAAAATATTACGATGATCGGACAGCAGATCCGTCTGCGCGAAGAAGTGAACACATTGGATTATATTTCTGCTGAAGATGCATGGAAGCAGTATGCGGAGGAGAAATTCGACGATCCACAGGCGGCAATCGATGCATTTCAGGGAGATAACCCGTTGAAGAACAGTGCATCCTATAAGATCACATTGAAGGATCTTGCAAATCAGGCAGAATTTGTACAGTATTTAAAAGGACTTTCCGGCGTACGTAAGGTGCTGAGCTCGGAAGTCACAGCGGATGGCGTGGCAGCGTTAAACAGTGTTGTAAGCTATGCATCAGTCGGCATTATTGTCATTTTGCTTCTTGTTTCTGTATTCCTGATCAGCAATACAATTACAATCGGTATTACGGTCCGGAAGGAAGAAATCGGAATCATGAAGCTGATCGGTGCGACGAACTTCTTCGTAAGAGCACCGTTTATCGTGGAAGGTATCGTGATCGGATTGATTGGATCACTGATTCCGCTTGTACTTGTCTATTATATGTATGATACGGTTATTCAGTATATTATCGGAAGATTCTCTGTGGTACAGAATCTGTTTGCATTCGTGCCGGTCAAGGAAATCTTCGCGGTACTGATTCCGCTGTCCGCAGGTATCGGCATCGGACTTGGCCTGATTGGAAGTATATTGACAACAAGAAAACATTTGAAGGTTTAGGAGGTAAAAGCATGAAGTGTAAGAAACTTGTCAGAGCAATGATTGCGTTTGTAGTTGCCGGAAGCATGAGTATTACTGTGAATGCAACCAGCATCTCAGACCTGAAGGATCAGAAAGATCAGAAAGAAAGTAAGAAAGCAGAAGCAGAGGCTGTGCTTGAACAGCTGCAGTCGGAACAGAAATCGATTCTGGATGCAATTGAAGAGCTTGATGCACAGGTAACAGAATATACGAACCAGATTACAGAACTCGAAGGCAGACAGACACAGCTTGAATCGGATATTGAGCAGAAGCAGACGGAACTTGCGGCAGCGCAGGAGAAGGAACAGCAACAGTATGAGGCGATGAAGGAACGGATCCGGTATTCGTATGAGAATGGTAATCCATCTTATCTGGATGTGCTCTTCTCTACATCGGATATCTCAGATATTGTCAATCAGACAGAATATGCAGATCAGATATATTCTTATGATAAGAATATGTTTGATGAATTCGTAGAGACACGTCAGACAATCGCTGACACAAAGGCCGGTCTTGAGAGCGATCTGAAGGAAGTTGAGGATGTAAAGCTTGAGGTCGAGGATAATAAGGCAGCTGTTGAGGTTATGATTGAAGGAAAGCAGACCCAGGTTGCGAATTATCAGTCATCAATCGGTGATTATGAGTCAACAATTGCTGAATTGGAGCAGGATATTGCCGCAACCGATCAGGCGATTGCAGCCGCAGAGGAAGCTTATAGACAGCAGCAGGCAGCAGCCGCCGCAGCAGCGGCCGCAGCTGCGGGAAGCGGAAGTACAACATCAGCGCCAACCAATGTTGATGTTACATACACGGGCGGAAGCCTGCAATGGCCGGTATCATCCGGTGGAACGATTACTTCCAAATTTGGGCCGAGAGAGAGCCCCGGAGGTATTGGTTCAAGATATCATCGGGGATTGGATATTGGATGTCCGACAGGTACGCCGATTGTAGCATGCGAGGCTGGAACGGTAATTGCGGCATCTTATTCCGGATCTATGGGTAATTATGTAACGATTGCGCATAGCTCATCTTTGACGACAACTTATATGCACAACTCAAGCATTTGTGTAAGTGTAGGACAGACGGTATCGCGTGGGCAGGTGATTGCGCTTGCGGGAAGTACCGGGAATTCAACCGGTCCACACTGCCATTTAGGAGTCAGAGTGAACGGTAGTTATGTTGATCCCCTGCCATATCTCCAATAGTGCAGGCGTGATCATATAAAGGAGAGTATAAGTAACTGTGAAGAAAACTATGAAAAAACTAGTGACTTTGGTGCTGACGGCTGCATTGTCCATTGCGTGTGCCGGATGTGGTCAGAATACCGAGTCCAGGAAGAATACACGAGAGTCCATCGAGGTGCAGACAGATTCCGACGCATCACAGGCAGACGCATCAGAGCCTGTAGTCGCATCGGACCTGTGGAAGGACAGCGCGGTGGATAAGAAGGTAGCAGAGATTAATTCTCTGATTGATAAGTATTATTATTTTGATGTTGACCGTGATAAGCAGGAAGAAGCGTTGTATGACGGAATCATGCATGGCCTGGATGATCCGTATTCTGTCTATTATACAAAGGAAGAGTATGCAGAGCTGCAGGAAGATACGTCAGGCGAATATGTCGGTATCGGTGCGGTTGTGACGATGAATTCAGACATGCGTGTCGAGATTGTGAGACCAATCAAGGATAGTCCGGCGGAAGAAGCGGGACTTAAGGCAGGCGATATCTTAGTTCAGGTGGATGACACGGAAATTACAGATCAGGAGCTTTCGGTCGTAGTGGATATGATCCGCGGCGAGGAAGGTACGAAAGCACATCTGAAGATTTACCGCCAGGGGGAATCTGATTATTTGGAGTTTGATGTAGAGCGTCGTACGGTGGAAAATTACACGGTAGAAAGCGAGATGCTGGATGATCAGGTTGGATATATCGCGGTCACACAGTTTAACGACAATACAGCGCAGGAATTTGAGGATGCAATCGACGAAGTGCAGGCGAATGGCGCCAAGGCGGCAATCATTGATCTGCGTGACAATCCGGGTGGACTTCTGACAGCCGTTGTCGATATGTGTGATTACATCATGGATGACGGTGTGATCGTATCCACGAAGGATCGGGATGGAAATGTGATTGGAGAGTACAAGGATAGCGGCAAACACAGCGTGGATATCCCGCTGGTTGTACTTGTGAATGGCAACAGTGCCAGCGCATCTGAGATCTTCTCCGGTGCCATGCAGGATTCCGGTAAGGCGAAGCTGGTTGGTACAACGACATTCGGTAAAGGTATCGTCCAGTCAGTCATTCCGCTTTCCGATGGAACAGCTGTGAAACTTACGATTGCAAAGTATTTTACACCGAACGGAAATGATATCCACAAGAAGGGTATTACACCGGATTATGAGGTTGAACTTCCGGATGGAAAGGCATCTGCAGTCAATATTGACCGCGCAGATGATACGCAGTTACAAAAAGCGCAGGAAGTTATTGCAGAGATGCTGAATAATTAGTATAATAAGCAGGGGTTTATCAGAAGATAGGACTCTTGCTTATTTTCTTATAGAATAGAACAATAAATTAAGAGAAGAAGGGAGACGCACATGAATAAGGAAATGATTATCGTGCTTGATTTTGGTGGTCAGTACAACCAGTTGATTGCACGTCGTGTCCGTGAATGTAACGTATATTGTGAGATATATTCTTACAAAACACCTCTTGAGCAGATTAAGGCGATGAACCCTAAAGGAATTATCCTTACAGGTGGTCCAAATAGCTGCTATGAAGAAGGTGCACCTACTTGTACTAAAGAGCTTTTTGAACTTGGTGTTCCAGTGCTTGGATTATGTTATGGTGCTCAGCTTATGCAGCACGTTCTTGGCGGCAAGGTTGAGAAAGCTCCAGTAAGAGAGTATGGAAAGACAGAGACATTTGTTGATAAGAGCAGTGCTTTATTTGGAGATGTTTCAGAAAAGACTATCGTGTGGATGAGCCATTTTGACTACATTTCACAGGTTGCTCCAGGATTTAAGATAATTGCACATACAGCAGACTGTCCAGTGGCAGCAGCAGAGTGTGCAGAAAAGAATCTCTATGCAATCCAGTTCCATCCAGAAGTTCTTCATACACAGGAAGGTACAAAGATGCTCCATAACTTCATCTACGAAGTCTGCGGATGTGCCGGAACATGGAAGATGGATGCATTTGTTGAAAATACCATCCAGGAAATCCGTGAAAAAGTTGGGGACGGAAGAGTACTTCTTGCGCTTTCAGGCGGAGTTGATTCCTCTGTGGCAGCAGGACTGCTTTCCAGAGCAATCGGCAAACAGCTTACCTGCGTATTTGTAGATCACGGTCTTCTCCGTAAGGATGAG
>USFH01000089.1 GCA_900553925.1 uncultured Clostridium sp. | reverse complement strand
CCGCCATGATTAATAGTTCCATAATCACACCATCTTTTTATCCCGGTATTTTTAAATTCTCCCCATTCGTAACTTCTTTCCCGGCATAAACTATTTGAATAAATATCCCGGAAGTCTTCAAAAATATAGAAATCCGGTATATATCCATCTGCTTTTTTCTCTGTCTTTTTTACTTTAAAGGACCTTAACACATAGCCGCTTCCGTCCTGCAGTTTCTGTAATATCTCTGCCCTTGTTTCATCTTCTACGGTCAACTGCTTTCCCCAGCTTTTATAAATAATCGTCCGTCCGCATTTTGGGCATTTGCCCGGATTTTCTCTTGCAACAACAAATTCTCCACAATCTGCACAGTAGTATGCCGGGATCCGGTGTCCCCACCAAAGCTGTCTTGAAATACACCAGTCGCGGATTCCCTCAAGCCAGTGCAAATATGTCTTTCCATAATTTTCCGGAACGAACTTCAGACGGCCTTCCTTTAATGCTGCGATTGCCGGCTTTGCCATCTCATCCATCTTTACAAACCACTGCTGCTTTACAAGCGGCTCTACTGTTGTCTTACAGCGGTCATGTGTTCCAACTGCATGAACATGAGGAACAACCTTTACTAAAAGTCCCATGCTCTCAAGCTCTGCTACGATAGCCTTTCTTGCTTCATAGCGGTCCATTCCCTCATACTTGCCGCCATTTGCATTGATGGTTCCGTCATCATTCATAACATTGATCTCTGGAAGATTATGACGCTTTCCAACCTCAAAGTCATTCGGATCGTGTGCCGGTGTAATCTTTACACAGCCAGTTCCAAACTCCTTATCAACATAAGGATCAGCGATTACCGGAATCTCCTTATTAACGATTGGAAGCAGAAGCATCTTGCCTACAATATCCTTATAGCGCTCATCTTCCGGATTGACTGCCACGGCTGTATCGCCAAGCAACGTCTCCGGACGTGTGGTTGCGATCTCTACAAATCTTCCCTCTTCGCCAACAACCGGATAATTGATATGCCAAAAGAAGCCGTCCTGTTCCTCGTGTACAACCTCTGCATCGGAAATGGATGTCTCACAGACCGGACACCAGTTTACGATACGGGAACCACGATACATATATCCTTTTTCATACAGCTTGCAGAATACCTCTGTGACCGCCTTGTTATTTCCTTCATCCATCGTGAAACGCTCACGATCCCAGTCTGCAGAGGAACCCATCTTCTTCAACTGGTTGACGATCTTCCCGCCGTACTCTCTACGCCAGTCCCAGACACGCTCTAAGAATTTCTCACGTCCAAGGTCTTCCTTGTCGATGCCTTCCTTCTTCAAAGCCTCGATGACCTTAACCTCTGTCGCGATGGCCGCATGGTCGGTTCCCGGCTGCCACAGTGCATTGTAGCCCTGCATACGCTTGAAACGGATCAGAATATCCTGCATGGTGTTATCGAGCGCATGTCCCATATGCAGCTGTCCGGTAATATTTGGTGGCGGCATCACAATAGTGAACGGCTTTTTGCTCCGGTCTACCTCCGCGTGAAAATATTTGTTTGCAACCCACTTATCATACAGACGCGGTTCAATCTCCGCCGGGTTGTAGTTCTTCTCTAATTCCTTAGCCATGTCTTTCTTCCTCCATATAATATGAATGATACCGTGCATGCATTACGCCCACGATTTAATCCCTTTTATCTTATATTATCCTACAGCTCCAGCTTATGCGTTGCCAGAAGCTCACGGATATAATTCTCCAGTACCGGATTCGCCTTTATGGTCGCCCGAAGTGCATCTGCCGCATTCGTGCGAAGCTTCTCACAGCTTTCCATACGTGCACGCAGCTTCTGCCGGCGCACATTCAGCCCATGCTTGATCTCCACCATCTCCCGGCGGTCGATCAACGCATTCGTCTGGTCTGGCCACACAAGCGGATCGGTCACACCAATATCCGCAAGTTGCTTGATCAGACGCGCTCTCGCAGCTGCATAGCTGTCGCTCGCTATCGAATACCTCTCCGCATCCCGCTGCATCTGATTATACAGATCCCATCGGAACATAAGCTCCTTCCCGGAATTCACGTCATATTTTTCATAGATATAATCTAGTGTGTTTGTATTATTGACGTATTTCGCTTTGACCTTGTTGAGCAGTGATATTGCCCGGTTAATCTTCGCGTCGGTCTCCTGTATACGATGCCCGATCGCAGCATACCGCAGATAGCAGATCGTAAAGCACAGCACCGCGATCATGCCTTCTATCGCTGCCGGCAGCGTCACATTCCGCTTGCCGAGCAGCGCCACCGCGAACAGTGTAATACTGATCAGTAAAAAGAGAACAAGCACAACGATCAACGCCGTCCGTATGTGGTACGCACTGTCCGTATCATCGATACGTGTATACTTCAGGTCTTCTTTTTCACCTTCCAGATATCCCATGTCATTTTTCAACATGGAATCCCGCATCTCCATATCATTCAAGGTCTTGATTGTATCCGGAATATCCTTCTCCAGCCGTTTCATCGTGTTGTACTGTTCTTGTGAGAGCAGTCCTTCCGACTCCCGGTACTTGTTCCGGGTACTGTCTGTCTTCTCAATCTCCTGAGCGGTATCAACGATGGATTGCGCAATATCGACCGGAAGCTCTTCAATCCGCTGGATGTCTACCAGATAATCTGTTACAAGCTTATATTCCCGCTTCATGTCCTCCATATTCACAGAGGCATCCACATATTGCTCGCAGAAATCGCCCACCGTCTTGCGGGCGCTGTTCGAGGATACAGTCTCTCTCACCTCGCGCCGGAGTTCCGGATCTACCCGGTCCCGCACTACAGCCCTATCCAATGCCCGTCTGGTCTTCTCTTTATTCCTTTTTTCCCTTGACTGGCGCCTTCGTTTCTTATGTTCTTCCCGCAGGCGTTCCTGCTCCTCAATCAAGGCGTCATATCCGGCATCATCTTCATCTAAGTATGCCTTGATTCTCTGAAACATTCCCATCAGATTGCCTGCTCCCTGAATTCATCCTTCAACTGTCCAAGAATAATATCCATTCTCTTGTCATAATCAATCATATCTTTGTTCATCCGGTTATAGACCGCTCTTTGCAGCATCGAGAAGATCGTCATCTCCCGGACATCCTCATTCGAATCCCCAATCTCAATCATCAGGTTCTCGAAATTATCATCATCAAGATCAAACTTCCGCATCTCCTGTTTCAGCGTTGTTGCATCATTGCCGGCGGAAAATACGATCAGATAGCTCCTCAGGCTTTCTTCGTTTCCATTCAGTTCATACGCCTTTAAGAAGTACCGTTTTGCATCCTCGACATCCATATTGTTCGCAGCCGCAACGCCACGGTTATGGTACACATTTCCGAGAAATTCATCATCCGTGATGTCCTGCTGGTTATCCAGTATCTCATCATAGATTGACGCTGCCTTAATATACCGGCGATACCCCAGATAACTGTCTGCCTTCAACTTCTTACGCTGGCTCGACTTCAATCTCCGGTATTTCTGCCATGCCTCAACGTAGGTTGCAATCTCCTCCGGCGTGTAATAATCACCGGCGTTTAAGATCTCAACCAGAAGATCCTGCGCAAATGTCGCCTTGTTCGAGAGCGCAACCAGCTTTGACGCAAGCTCCGGCATATCCAGTTCATCCCGGATCCAGTCGAAGAGCTTCTCTGAAAGCGACGACTTCGATATCAGTACTGTGTTATTATAGATATAAAAGCAAAGCTCCTCGTAGGTGTTGATCTCCACCTTCGTATTCAGGAATATAAACGGATGCGATGCTTCTTTTTTTGTACATAAGATAATCTTTGACATTTAGACATCAAACTCCTTACGATAAATCTTATTCGTCGTTGGAAACAGCTTCCCGAATCCAACGTCCTTAATAATAAATGCTCCATGATGCGGGTTCTCAAACTCCACCTCTACCGAGAACTTCGATGTCTTGTTCGGGCGTTTCGGAATTCCATGCAGTTTCACGACCTCCCGGTTTTCCTCTCCGGTCTTGCGATTCCGGTAAACCAACACAAGCGACTCTGTATCATCGAGAATAATACTGATCTTGCCGTGAATGTTATACCATTGTCTGCCACCCATTGCAATCGGGATAAATGTATCCTCCTCGTCCTCGGACGAGATACCGACATCGTAGATTACATTTTCCTTGGTCTCTACAAAATACCGCTTATAAAATTCTGCATACTCTCCGCCAACTGCCTTGTAGCAGGCGCCCTTCGTATAGATATTCTGACCCGCAAACACACGCCGTCCCTGGGTCAGAAGCTCCCGTGATTTGTACAGCCATTTCTCAGAGAATCCAAGTCCCGTCAGATAGATGGCTGATATATATGTCTTCTTCGTCTCTGCCGCAACGATCTTTGCAAATGTAGCATCCATCAGAATATTATCTCCGGCGAACAACGCCAGATTAAAATTCTCAGAATAATCCTCATGCGTCACACTGATTGTCTCAAGCTCATGACCATGCGATATATCGATGCGATAATAATGCAGACCCTCTGTGTTATAATCGAACAGACCAACGCTGTTCGTCCGCAGGCTCTCATCCTGATTGAAGATGTAATACAGACCGCTGTCTAAGTGGCTTGTGATCTCCACCTGATTCTTCTCCACTCCGAGTTCCTTGTAGAATGTCGACAATACGCGGAACAGATCCTTGTTATATTCCGGAATCGTGATCACAAGCTTTTTGACTGTGGCTCCCTCATAGCGGTATAAGAATGAATCTACATGCATCTTCAGCATCATCAAAAACAGCTTGCGGTAGCTGTACCGGACGTTGTGTACCTCCACTGTCTCCTCGCTCCGTGCATTCTTAAACAATTCATCCAGCACGATTCCCTGTTCTTTAAACCGCGCCTCAGAGGCCTCGGAGCCCACATACCACTCGCCGGTCTCCAGTCCAAAGAACAGGATATTCGGCATCATGTACGTTTCCTTGTTATTCAATTGGTTTACTGTCTCCGGCTCACGGGTAATGTCGTTATAAAAACTGATCTGGGTTGAGTCGGAACACAGATCCATGCCTATATAATATGCCTCTGACATCGCTTTTTCCTTTCGTAATTACAGTATACTCAGATTCTCCTCAAACAGATGTACCGTATTCAGATACACATCCAGCGTTTCAAGCAGTTCATTATCTTCACGCATCTCCTGATTGACAAGCATGCTGTTGATAATCTCGAACCGGTTCCGGTCTTTGCGGTTGAACGCTTTTGATTTCAGTGATTCACTCTCAACCACATAGGAATTGCCCTGTGTATCATCTGAGATTTCATAGACCAGCCGCTCACCGTGGAATACAACGAATTCCTTCACATACATGCCCGGAATCATCTCATCCAGAATCTCCGTCTTGTAAATCAGGTTCTGTCTGGATCCGGTATCAAATGCATACTTGACTGTAACCTGCTTGCCGGATTCGCTCTTGTAGATCAGATAGGTCTTCAGCATGACATCCTGCGGCAATTTCACGAAGGACTGAAAACTCTTGTAGAATGGCAACAGCTTGCCGGCATCCATGAACTTGCCAACCGCATCCTTGATCCATGTCTTCTGCTCACCGGAATACCGGTCGAGCTTCGACAGATGATGCAGCATGGACATCTTCGATATCTCATCCTCGATATTGCCCTTCTGGATTTCCTGATACAGGCAGTCGAACACACCGCTCGGAATCTGCTCATCCCTAATCAGGTAATTATAACATGCATACCGAAGGAACGCCTTCACGACAAGTCCCCGGTTTCTTCCTGCATAATATGCTGTAAATATATCATAGATATATTCCACATTCCCCATTGCAAACATCATCTGCGCCAATGTATTCTCGGCGAGCAGGGAAATGTCCCGCACACGGTTACGGACAGTCTTGAATATACTTGCCAGTTCCTCAAGGTCGCCCTTGTAATGGTTGATAATATACACGAGAATCCGCTCGTTTACCTTACCGGACCGATACAGATGAATACAGATGGATAACAGATCTTCGTTCAAAAATCCGTTTGAATCCTCCACTCCGTAATCTGCAAGCCGGTACAGTTCCTCACTGTCGATCTCGTCGAAGCCATACAGTTTGACTGCCTGGAATGCTTTATCGAACATGTTCATATCGACCATGTATGCAATCATGACACGCGCATTTGCATGATTCAGGTACTCGATATCGAGCTTCTCGAGGTATTTTGTCAGAACCTCATTATCCAGGTTCTCATGATAATACTCAATAATATTCAGGTATGCCTGCTGCTTATAATCGTACGAAATCTCATCACAGTTGACGATATCACGCGCCGCATTGACTTCGATTGCTTTCTTGAATGTGAAATCGCCAAGCTCCTCATAATTATGCAGAAGCACACGATAATCGCGCGGACTGTATTTGCAGCAGATATCCATATATGCTTTCTCATCCACGATACGTTCCAGACGGTATGGAATCGAACCTGCATACCGGTTTCCGGTGCTGTCCTCGAAGATGATGGATGCGGTGTTCGACAGGATCTCAACATAAGCTTCCCCGTTGACGATCGGTACACGCTGTACCTCCTCTAATTCCTGATGCGTTACAATAACTGCACGCACGCCTTTGTTGAAGCAGACCAGCTTCCGGCGGAAGATAATATTGATCAGCTTGCTCGCATATAACGGACTTACGGTCTCCGGATCGAGGAATTCGTCGTACAACACAGTCAGATCGTCACTGACCTTACCGCTGATGATCATGTTCTCCATGAAGTCCTGCATCGTTGTCGAGTATTCGTGGAACACCTTCATATGCTGTGCCTTGTTGTAGATGACATTCGCATACAGATATGCCAGTTCCTTCTCGGAAAGCGTATTCTTATAGTTGAGATACATCAATACGGACTGCGGAATCAGGTCATATCTCGAGAAGTTCATACTCTTGACGAAGCATTCATTCAAGCCGATAAACTTCAGATTCCGTTCAACTGCATCCCGGTAGAAGCGATGATACTTGTTGTCAAGCTTACCGGCACTGATCAGCATCGAACAGATACTTGACAGCACCTCATCGCTTTTCTTCTTCGAATATATGCTGTCCATAATCTCGAAGATCTTCGCATCAAACTGGCGGAACGATGCCGCAAGCTGGATAAATGCCTCGATGACCTCCTCGGACAGATACTGGTGGCGGAGTCCCCAGCGGATCGTGGTAACCTCTAGATCCGTAATGTGCTTCAAGAGAAGCGGATTATTATTCAGAACCTCGCACAGCTCCATGTACATAAGCGGGCTGTTATAACCGCCATCGTACAGATTCCGAATCTCCCGGTAAAGCGCGGTCTGGTCGTTATTGTAGGTATCGTCCACGAACAGCAGTAACCAGAAGTAGAAGATCTTCTCATCCTCTGTCCGGTAATTACGGCGGATCATCTCCCGTGCCTCGTCAGTGGCGTGGCGGTCCTTGCTTACCATTGCTTTCAGATATGCATAGTAACAGCTCTGCTTGTGATTCATGCCGGAATTATCCACATCGGCCTCGATCCGGAGAAACTCCTGTTCCACCTTCTCTGTCTCGCCCTGCATGATATTCATATGCATTGTTCCAAGACGGTACAGATCCTCCTCCGGAACATACCGTGCAAGATTCGTAAATGCGAACAGAGTCGTGCTGATATATTCACGCAGCTGGATGCGTCCCATCCGGTAATCCATATATGCCTTGACCAGACGCACCTGGTTACTCTTGATCAGATGGTTCTTGCTTCCCGGTTTTGTCAGCGTGATCTCCTTCTCCGCCGGCTTCGACAGATTGATCTCGATCTCGATCGTCTGATAGACATTCTCTATAATTACTTTACCTGATGTCACGCCATCCGGAATATTCTCCGGCGAGATCAATACATCAAGTGCATATAGATTCCCATAAAAATCCGCACTAGTGATTGTCTTGCGTGCCGGAATGATAAAATCCTCCGTTGTCCGGACTGTCGAACTGCTGTATCCCCATGTATTCTTGCTGATATTGATGGCAATCTTCGAAAGCTCCTGCGGGAACTCCAGATTGATCTTTGCTTTCGACACGGAAAGCGTCAACGCACGTTTCTTATGTACATATACAAGAAATTCCTCCAGTGCCTGATTGACCGACTGGCTCTCCATCAGGCTGGTGTAGATCTGTTTGATGACCGGATCCCGGTTGATGAATGTACGCTTGAAATCATCACGCACAAATACTCTTGCCGCCTCGCTCCAATTACTCTCCGCAAGTGTTGCAAACTTGAACAAATCATCAATCTTCTGATCTCCGTACTTCACATATGGCGTGATAATGTCAATGTCATACATAATCTTGAATTCGCCGCCATCGGTAATTACACTGATATGTCCCTTGTAGTTTTTACCCGCCTCCAGACAGGTTGCATCGAACGAAAAACCGACATCAAAGTTCTTCGCAATATATGTGTGCTGGTTGAATCTCAGCATGTAACGGCTGTCATACACCATTGCCTTGATTACATGATCGTTTGTACTGCTTACCGTGAAGACTCCCTCATATACCGTTCCCGATTCAATATTCAGTTTCAAAAATTTCTCAGATATCGAAACCACAGGTCTGTCAACCTGAAATTCTCCTTTTGCATAATGCTCTACAATCGCCTTCATGGTATCTCCTTTGTCTGCATCCAGGAAACGATGCAAAATCCTACTTGTCTTTCATCTATTTAATAGGTATAATCATCAATATGAGGGTATAGTTCACCTACTATCCCCCTTTTAACACATATCACATTATAACAAACCCCCTTTGTTTTTTCAAGACAGGGTTACGATTGGTTTAAATTCCACAAATCAAGGAGGAAAAAATGAGTAACGGACCACTTCGAATCGAACAGTATGAAACTGTTCGCTATGATATAAACTGCAATCCACTTGGCGTGCCGGAGAGTGTCACACGCGCAATCATGGAGAATCTGAGTGCGATCGGGAACTATCCGGATACCT
>USFH01000088.1 GCA_900553925.1 uncultured Clostridium sp. | reverse complement strand
GCTCCGCCTGCCTTCTGTGATAACGGTTTCCTCCTGTCGGTGCGCAGTCCGTGCCTGTTCGCTGCTGCCACGCAATCTCCTCTTTCACGTCCGTTCCGTCTGCATGCGTTCTTTCACACGAACACCCGGGTTCCGTATACTGCTTGCCGATATTACCAATATACGACGCTAACGCCGGGAAATCCTTCCACTCATCTGTGAGAATCGCATGGCATTCATATAGGAACCGTTCCCCGGTCTGATCACTATGATCAAACCGTGGCATAAGAATCTCCAGGAATTCCCGCAGCTGCTCCCTGACCGGATGATCATACCCCGGCACGCACATCACCTGCACCATCTCCTTTTCCGTATCATAAAATATATATTCTGCCCGGAGTACAAGATCTGCCGGATCAAGAAGATAGCCTTCCGTCTGTTCCACACAGGTGCAGATCTGCTCCATCAGCCTTCGGAACAACGAGCCATCCATACGTTTTGACTGTAGCATGGCCTGCAGATTGTAACACTGCCCCGTATTATGCGAGATCCATACCTCGCCATCCGAGCAAAGTACCGAGGACGGAAGAATATAAGATATCTGATTCTCTGTCAGCATCTGTAACTGATAGAGCCTTCCCTGTGCTTCTAACTCCGGCATCGTACCGACCCGTGCATCCAGATAATGATAAATCCCTTTATTCGCAAATGATATTTCCATATAACTGCCACCTTCTAAGTCTACTGCTGCACACATCCATTTCCGTGATAAACACGTGCCCATCCTGTGTGTAAATATAATTGTTCTTCTCCAGCTTCCCCGTTTCTTCCGGTATAGGAATCGTCCCTTTCTGATAGGTATAAATCGTACAATACCCGTCCTGCTGCGTCCGTCCGTCTGTTACAGTATCCAGAAACAGCCATAGCACCAGTACCAGTATCCCGAATATTACAGGCATGACCAGACTCATCTCTACAACCGAGCTTCCTTCATTTCCCATTTTTCTACGCTGACTGCCCTTTGACATATTCTTTCTTCGTCTATTATTCTTCCAGAACCTCATATTTTCTTCCCTTCTTCCACCATATTCGCCGGCTGCACATATATCCTGCCTTTTATCGCTCCGGCCGGTCATCTGCCCCTCGCTCCGGCTGCCTGTCTTCCGTCCGTTCCTGCCTCCAGTCTGCCAACCGATCAATAGGATGAGCAGCGGGAACAAGGAGCAAGCTCCGGCACTTCACTTTTTTTCTTCCGGTAGATACTTCGTTTTAATCCACTGCAGGAGATCCGGCTGTGATAACAATCTCCTTCCCCCGTGACAAATACACGTTCCCCGATCTGATCCCTGCCACAGAAATGACACGCCACATACCCTTGTTCTTGTGCAGCCGGCAGGCTTTCTGCCTGTATGCTTAAGGTAAGATAGGTACACCGCCTCGTCAGATGGTATACGGACTGATTGTCTGTCACATAGACATACGGATCTTCCAAATCCGCGGAACCATCCGTATCATCTTCCTTTTTATCTCCCACATACGCACGCTTCCGGATCCGGTAACTGCGCGTTCCCGCATATTTTGTCTGGTAGCTCACATGCAGCTCGATACAATTTTCTTCATCTGTCATGGTACTTCCAAGAAAACTCACCCCTCCCGTCCCACCTTTGATATAGCGCGCAACCGTATCCTTCTCATCGACATACCCCGGAAACTTCATATATGCGACCGCCACATTACACGTATCCAGATACGAAAGCTCCGCCATATATTCCACTGTCTCTGCCGCCGCCTCATACACAAGCGTCTCCGCAAGCACACTCTGAAACGCAAGATACAGATATACCATCGCAAGCAGGAACAGTGGAACTGCCAGGGATGCTTCAAGTGCCGCGCTTCCTTTGTTTGCATTTTTCTTTAGTCGTTCCTTCAAATCTTCAATCCTCTTTCCCCGATATCGCTTCCTGAAGACCCCCCAGCTGCACAATATAAAAGAAGAATGCATGAAATTGTCGCCTTGGCCAGCGCACCCGGAGAGGTGTTTACTTTTATTTCTGGGGGAATCCTCAGGAAGCAATACCCGGTATCTTCCTGTCATTTGTTTCTCAGTAATTTCCTTTCTGATGAAAATAATATGTCCATCCATCATAACTGCACGAAAAATCCGCTTCTAATCCGACCGCAGCATTTCTTATCCGGAACTCCGCGTTCTCCTGCATCGCATTGATCTGCATCAGATCCAGCATGCGGAGCTTCGTCTGTTCCATATGTATCAGCTCAAGAATCGTAAGATATGCCTGATAGTCCAGACCTCCATCCACATCCTCTGTCTCCTGCGACAGACTCTCACTGATATGATCAATATCTGTGATCCAGTTTTCCGATGTCTTGGCAAATGCAGCCTTCTTCCCATCGAACAACACCCGCGTATCCGCAATTGCCTCGATATACGCCCAGCATCCGGCGAGCAGATATTTGACTGCCGGTATCAGGTAAGGTACCGCTGCCGCAATCGACGTTGCCAATGTTGTAAGCTTCGACATCTTATCCGCCTGCCCACACAGACTGACATAGTTGATCGGAAACCGGATTCCTATGATGCGGTGCGCCACAGACCTCAGGTTTTCATAGTCCGACCTTTTCCCTGCAATCAGATATTCCTGTTCATACATAAGCACTGCCGAATCATTTTTCGTCTCCAGATATGAGTTGAACACCTCCGCAGCATATAACGCCTGTGTCCCTGTATCTGTGAGTGCATCCTGCCAGCTACCTAGCACCAGAAGGCCATTCATCATACCTGTCATATCGTCAAACCTCCGGTCAACCTCCTTAAAATCCGTAAGCAGACTGCCCACTCTGCTGCTTGGTACATCTATAAATTCTGCCTGTGCATCGGACACCGTCTTATCTCCCGGTAAAACAAGATTCAATATTGCACTGCTTGATAACCGCTTCGTATAATCCCGCGGATCATCCGCATCTTTCATCTTATCAAGTATCTCCTGCCCGTTTGATGCCTGTGTTCCGCTTCCTGTATCCTGCCTGTCTGACGCCTGTGTTCCGTGTTCTGTAGCCTGCCCGCCTAATGCCTGTGCTCCGTGTTCTGTGTCAGGCGTTCCGCTTCCGGTCTTCCCTTCTGTCTCTGCCTGCTCTCCGGCAGCCTGTTCATTCTGTGCCTCTTCCATATCCTCTTTCAGATCTGCCGGCAGTGTCCCATCCTGTCCGCCTGTCTTCTCGCGGATCGCAGCAATTCCATCTTCTGCCAATCCGTAAACCGCATAATCCCTGATCTGCTCGTCAAACGCCGCATAGCTGTCATCGGATAACATATCCATATCCGTGATTGCCGCCTCGACATCCGTAAAACCTTCACCTAACTTTCCCGAGAAATAGCCAGTCAGCTGTTCCTCAATGCCAGCTTCGCCGCCTCCGGCTTTTGTATCAAAGAGGAGAATATGATAATGCTCAAATATATAGCTGTTGTAGCAGGCTTTTATATCTGATATGGAGAGTCTGCCTGCGATCACAGTCTTTGATTTCGCATTGCTCTGTACTACAACCTGCAGCACAACTACGATCAAAACCAGAAATACGCCGGTTATCATACTCATAAAAACTACAATTCTTCCTTTATTATTCATATTCTCCTCCAGACCTTCTACGAATAAACCTTCTTCGCGTCTTTGTTAATGGTCGTCCAGATCGTCTGCACTAACGCTGTAATCTGTTGCTTGAATATAATTACCATCGCAATCAGTACGACGATAATCAATATCACTTCCACAACGCCCATTCCGTCTTCCTCCTGCATAAATCGTCTCCATGCAGCCATATCAATCACACCCTTTCTACAAGCCGGTCATTGCCGGATACACAATCAAAACCATAACCAATGCAAGCAGTACAATCATTGGGAACAACAGCTTCGTAGATGCCTCCTCTCCTTTTTTCTTTGCAAGCTCCCTCCTTTTTTTGAGGGCCGTCTGCATCTCTAACTCCATCAGATTTCTGAGATCCTTCGTACCTATACGGACATGCTGTCCGAGCTGCCGGAACAGGCGGTTATACTCTGGCAGCTTCAGTCTCCGCCCCAGCTGTTCGTACACCAGCGATTCTTCACCGCCTGTCTGCAGACAATGGATTGCATATTCCAATTCTCTCTTTAAACACACGTTATCATTCAGTTCTGACATAATCTGCCTGATTCCCATCTGTACTGTCATGCCTGTTCCAAGCAGCAGCCACAACCGGTTTACCAAAAAAGGGTAGTCCCGAATCAGCGCATCGTTATCCTTTTTCTGTTGTTCCCTGTTTCTGCTATACAACACGGTAAATACTGCACCTGCCAGCATGATTCCGAGGAAAAGGCACTGCATCGATGGACGCATCCCCTTCTCCCGGACCCGGATTTTTACATTTTCATATGTGTCCGGCAATGTTACTCTGCTGTCTGTCCGCGTTTCCTGTTCTAACCGTAAAAGCATTTCCTGCACATTCTCTATCGCATCTTTCCTACGCATCTGTTGCACAACTACCAAAGGAAAATCCCGCTCATACTTATACGTACTGTAGGACACTTCCAGACTCAAAATCACGACCTCGTGATCTTTGATCTCCTCCAAATATACCTTCCCGTAGGATGTTACAATGTCCGGTCTGTCTGACCACCAGGTGTATGTAAACACACCATCCGCATCCTCGTCCGGCAGATCAAGATCCTCCGTCACATGTTCCGGATCCGGATTTTTTCCCAATATCGCCGCTTCCAGATTGTTCCCCTGTTTTTCCGCCAGTCTGTAGAATTCTTCCTCTGTATATTCCCTTGGTTCTATTTCCATGGCATACGAGTATTCTTTGTCATCAATGGATAGTTGAATGTCTTCTGTCCTTGCTTCTCCGTCATAATCCGCACGCGGCAGCACCGCTTGTCTGTCTGCACCACCAGATTGTTCCCGTACATATAAAACCTGTGCACATACGGAACTTACCAGCAAAATCACAACCACATACCGGATCCATACTTTGTATTTGCTAAAGTGAATCCGTGACAGAATCGCAAGCCCAATCGCCACGACCTGCACCACAACAAAAAACACCATATTTTACACCTCAATTCTTACTATTTTATCAATCCACCCGGCACACGCTGCAATAATAAGCACACAGATCGTCATGCAGCATCTTCCGGCTATTGTGTGGTAAAGCACCTGCATATAGGATGGATTCAGAACCCGGAAATACAGCAAAATCGCAAATGGAACTACAAGCATGATTCTTCCCTCTAACCGCTTGGCTGCAATCACCGTCTGTATCTCCGCCTCTAATTGTTCTGTCTGTGCGAAATTCTCCGTCATCTGCCGGATCAGCTGGGGGATATTTCCCCCGTATACCTTGGCTGTCTCCACTAAACCTGCGAATTCCATGATCTCCGGAACTCCACTTCTCCTGCCGAATTCAAGCAGAAGCTCTTCCAGCCTTTTTCTACAGGAAAGTCCATTGGCAAGCAATGTAAGCTCCCTGCTCATAAGCGGGTATTCCCGGTCCGCAGTCGCGCGGGCTGACAGAAACGCATTTTCCAGAGAATACCCGGCATGTAAGCCTCCGGATACGATCTCCATGACTTCCCGGAATTCCTGCTTCAGCTGTTCTTTCTTCTGCCATATCCATATGCGCCTGTCCCTTCGCCAGAGCAGCGGCGCCCCTACACAGATGCTAAGCATCCCCCACCAGGACCGGTAAACAAGCGTGCTCACAAGTACGCCGATTCCAACGCACTGTATCCCAAGCTCCACCCAGTGTTGTGCCGTCATTGTGCATCTACGATAGTCCACAGACCACCTCCTCATACACATCCACCATGCCGGCACTTGCCAGCTTCTCCATATGGATCAGATCATGTACCTTGCGCATGGCTCCCTGCACACGCCCATTCTTCATTCCTGTCTCCTGATACTCAAACAATGTACTTAATTTTATTTCTCCATGTTCCATACCAATTACCTCACATATCTTTACCACTTTCCGTGTCCGGTCACGCAGCCGGCTCACATGAATCACAACATCAACCGCCGAAGCAATCTGTCTGCGCACAGCCACAAGCGGTATCTCAAGTCCCATCAACACCATCGTCTCCAGTCTGAGAAGCATATCCTCTGCCGAGTTCGCATGCCCGGTCGAGATTGATCCGTCGTGTCCGGTGTTCATCGCTGCCAGCATATCGATAGCTGCCGCATCCCGCACCTCTCCGACGATGATCCGGTCCGGCCGCATCCGGAGACTTGTCTTGATCAGATCCCTGATCGTAATCTCATTTTCACCTTCCAGATTCGCCATCCGTGCCTCCAGCCGCACCAGATTCTCCACTCCCCGGATCTGCAATTCTGCCGCATCCTCGATCGTGATGATCCGCTCCTCCTTCGGCACAAAATCCGTCAACACATTCAGCATAGTTGTCTTGCCCGATCCCGTTCCTCCCGAGATGAAGATGTTGTATTTCGCCTGCACGAGAAGCTCGAGCACCTTCGCGACATCCGCATCCAGGCTTTCCAATTCGATCAGCCTCTGCATATCAATCCGCCTCTTCGGAAACCGCCGGATTGTGATGACCGGGCCTCCCAGTGACACCGGACGAGTCACAATATTGACACGCGACCCATCCTGCAGTCTCGCATCCACGATTGGACTGGCTGCATTGATTCTCCGGTTGCAGTCTCCCACAATATGCTGGATCACGGTCAGCAGGCGCTCCTCGGAGGAGAACGCCTTCTCGTACCGGGTAATGACTCCCGCTCGTTCCACGAAGATATCTTCCACACTGTTAACCATGATTTCCGTGACTGTCTCATCCTCGAGCAGCTCCGTAAGAATATCGAGCCGGCGCAGACTGTTAAACAGTTCCACCCGCAGTCCAACCTTCTCTTTGAGCGGCACATATACTTCCCGAGTCTCCTCCATGATGCATTGGTCAATAATCCTGCCAATCTCCGCATCCTCCATATCACGCGTCAGGTCTATCCGTGCCATTACATTCATCTTCAGTTTTTCACGCAACGACTGTAACTCCATATCTACCTCACATACCTGTTCACAAGTTCTTCCACCGGGCAGCCCTCCATCGGCACATACACGAGCTGTGGAATCTGCCCGCAAGCCTGTGTTACAAGCTCTGAAAAAACCGCTGTCTTGGCCATCGAGACCGGATCATTCAGCACAGGCACCATCACCCGGTCAAATGCACTGAAGATTCCATACGTCCCAACCACCATCGTTCCAATATCAAATACCACCACTTCGTAATCCGTATGCTCCCGGATTGCTTCCTGAAACCATGCGAGATCCGCTTTCTCGATCTGCCGGATATCCAGATACCCGTCCGGTGGCGGAATTGCTGTACATCCCTGTTCCATCAGCCATGTGATATACGCCTCATTTCTGCTTTTCAGACAATAGAGAAGCTGGTTACCCATATCGGCATCCGTGGATTCACAGAGTCTCTCCGGAATCCCTTCCCAGTTTACATACAAGCCCTTCGCATACCGTCTGCATACCTCCTTTGCGAACTGCGTCTTCCCACACCGTCCGAGTGGAGAATGCACCGCATATACCGCCGGACCATCAACTGTCTTCTTCTGTCCCTGCTCTATAATCTCCAACATGCTTTTGACGAGCAGCTCCACACCCTGATACCGGAACAAAGACTTCTGCTTTCCGGTATATTCCCGCTGTTTTGCAAGCACGCACACCGGACAGATATCCGTCCAGTCCGCATATTCTTCACCCACGAGCAGAAGCTCCGGAACCGCTGTTTCCCGGAAGGCAGCATAGCTTTCCGCTGTTGTAAATGCATATAACTGCACCGGTATCGCCGCTCGCATATTCAGATATTGCATCAGCGCCCGCTGATACGCCGAATCACTATCCAACAGACAAACTTTATATGCCATAAAACCTTCCTTTCCGCAGGCTGCTCCTGCACGTACTATGTCAGACCGCGATCATATATATCACACACCCACACGCAATCGGGACTGACATATGCATCCTTGTAGCTGTTTTCACTCCGGCAAGCTTCTCCCATAGTCCGGCTGTGCCAGATTGCTTTCCCCATTCTGTGCATTCCTTCTTCCGGTTCGAATGCACAACCCAGGTCAACTTCAAAACCGCTGTCACGCCTGCACAGATGCAGGTGTAGAGCAGCACCGAACCAATACCCGTACCAACGAACGTCCCTGCCGCACTGAGCAGCTTGATATCGCCTGCGCCAAGCACCCGCGCTGCAAATAATACGAACAACACCGCAAACGGAATTCCCATTCCAATGCCCGCATCGATCATACCCTTCGCCCCATGCAGATACAGCTGCATCGCCACACCATTTACTGCCATACACAGGCAGAGCCGGTTCGGGATTTTATATGTGCTAAGGTCCGCCACGACCGCACCCGTCAACCATAAACCAAATATAATTTTCCAGATCACGCACCTCCGTTTCCGTCTCAGTCAACGTGTAAATATCATGCAGTTTTCCAATCATTTTGTTCGTTTCGGCTTATTCATTTTCTAAAAAATGCTAAAAAAGACAGAGCTTAATAAAGGCATAGTTAATTACATAACTCTGCAAATTCTTTGTTGGGTATTTCCTTGAAAATTGTTAAAACTGGTTAAACAAATGATTGGAAAACATTATGAACGTTTTAATTTTTAGACTGTGACCAAACTACGCCAGAACAACGATTCTTGACCACAAGCCGACTATAGCATGGCCTGTGTATATTTGTAAAGTGTAAAATTTGAACATTTACGGGAGCCCGCATAAATACTAGAAAAAATGGGCAAAACTTTTTTTATTTTGCCCATGTACCCTGTTCTCTTTTTTCGATTTTCATCTTCTGGTGAAGGGTATTTAATACGTGTCGTTTGTTGCCCGACCAGAGCGGAGCGGCTAAAATATTTTTTGGACCGTCTCCGGTGACACGATGGATCACAATATCATCCGGAATGACTTCGAGACATCGGATGACAAGCTCGATATATGCATCCTCGGACAGCACTTCGAATTTTCCTGCCGCATAATCCTCATACAGATCGGTACCACGCAGCACGTGCAGCAGCTGCAATTTGATTCCAAACGGTTTTGCCTGCTGTCCACACACATACCGTACCGTCGCAAGCATATCCGCTTCCGTCTCGCCGGGCAG
>USFH01000087.1 GCA_900553925.1 uncultured Clostridium sp. | reverse complement strand
AAAGACTTGCGCACAGCGCGAAAGCTTATTTTGGACCTATGGAACCAAAATAAGGGCCCTATAGAATGCGCGTTCAAACAACGGATTTGGCACACCCTTGCGTGTATTTCTTTCGAAGGTACTTGCAGATTGCGTAATTTTCTGGGAGTTGGGACATGAATTTAAGAAAGGGAATGAGTATGGATGATTTGATTAGCATCGTTCTTCCAATTTATAACGGAGAGAAGTACATGAAGCAGAGCATTGACAGTGTGATTAATCAGACTTATGCAAATTGGGAATTGTTGATTGTGGATGATGGATCAACTGATAATACTGCCGCTATTGCACGAGAGTATGCTGAGAAAGATAATCGGATCAAATATTATAAAAATCCGCAGAATATGCGTTTGCCAAAAACATTGAATAGAGGCTTTTCTCTGGCAACAGGGGATTATTTAACGTGGACATCTGATGACAATTACTACTATCCAACAGCCCTAGAAAAAATGTACACAACCCTTGTGCGGCAGAATGCAGAATTTGTTTTTGCATCCTGTGATGTGATACCGGATATCGAAGATGATATTGACATTGAGCTGAATGACGACGACCTGCGGATCGATACCTACCGTTCGAGCGGAGCCGGAGGACAGCATATCAACAAGACGAGTTCGGCAATCCGTATCACACATATTCCGACCGGAATTGTGGTACAATGTCAGAATGAGCGATCCCAGCACAGCAACAAGGATACGGCGATGAAGATGCTCAATGCCAAGCTCTTTATGATGAAGGAAGAAGAAAATAAAGCCAAGCTCGCAGGCATTCGCGGTGAAGTAACTGACAACGGATGGGGCAGCCAGATCCGGAATTATGTTTTGCAGCCATATACGATGGTGAAGGATGCGAGAACCGGATTTGAGTGCAGCAATGCACAGGCGGTGTTAGATGGTGGTATTGATGGATTTATCAGTGCATATTTGAAATGGATCAACACGAAGGAAGAAACCGAATAATCCGGATTGTGAGATAGTAGTGTGCACAGAACACACAGAAACAGAAAGAGGAGGAATGTGCATGGCAGTGACAAAGTACATTGTGTTTTGCTTGAATGATCAGAAATACAGTATGAAGCTGGCGAAGATTAACGGCATAGAATATGTGTATCATGTGGTTCCTGTGCCGATGGGACCTGCATGCATCAAGGGAATTATTCATCTTAGAAATGAAGTAATTCCGGTATTCAGCCTGAAGCGGCTGTTTGGAATGCCGGATGAGGCAGCAGAAACACAGCTTTTGATCACAGAGACACACGGTATGAAGCTTGCGATTGAGGTGGACACCGTGCTCGGAATTATAAATGTTGAAGAAGAGGATATTAAACAGATTCCGATGGTTGTACATACAGAGGAGACTGGGTATTTAGAGGATGTTGTGAAACTGACTCTGCCGGAATCCGATCAAGAGGAAATCGTGATCAGCATCGCGGTTGACACACTGATGTCCGATCACGAATTCGGACAGATTGAAGACGCATTAGAAAAGGAGATGAGCGGAAAATGATTAACATTGCAGTGCTTGGCTACGGTACGGTAGGTTCCGGAGTCGTGGAGGTAATCAATAAGAATCACGCAAGTATTAATAAGCGTGCCGGACAGGAGGTAAATATCAAGTACGTTCTTGACTTGAGAGATTTCCCCGGAGATCCGGTTGAGAAGGTGCTTGTACATGATTACAGCGTGATTGTAAACGATCCGGAAGTGAAGATTATCGTAGAAGTAATGGGAGGCATTAAGCCGGCGTATGATTTTACGAGACAGGCGCTTGAGGCAGGCAAGAGTGTTTGCACATCCAATAAGGAACTGGTTGCAGCACACGGTGCAGAGCTTCTGGCAATTGCAAAGGCAAATAAAGTAAACTTCCTGTTCGAGGCAAGTGTTGGCGGTGGTATTCCGATTATTCGTCCACTCAATCAGTCTCTGACCGCAGATGAGATCACAGAGATTACCGGTATTTTGAATGGTACAACAAACTATATCCTGTCGAAGATGACGGACGAGGGCAAGTCTTTTGAGGAAGTGCTGAAGCGCGCACAGGAGAAGGGCTATGCAGAGCGCAATCCGGAAGCAGATGTGGAAGGCTATGACGCCTGCCGTAAGATTGCAATTCTGACATCCCTTGCATTAGGCAAGCAGGTGGATTATCAGGATATCTATACAGAGGGTATTACGAAGATCACAAAGACAGACATCGAGTATGCAAAGGCATTGCATGCAAGCATCAAGCTGCTTGGCACAAGCAAATGGGAAGATGATGGCAAGATTTATTCGATGGTTGCACCGTTTATGATCGACAGCGATCATCCGCTAGGCCATGTCAATGGTGTATTCAACGGCATTTTCGTGAATGGAAATATGCTCGGCGATACGATGTTCTACGGCAAGGGTGCAGGAAAGCTCCCAACCGCGAGTGCGGTCGTAGCTGATGTGGTTGATGCCGTGAAGCATCAGGGCACAAACATTATGACAATCTGGGAACAGGATAAGGTCGAACTTGGCGACAGAACAAACTTTGCGTGCCGGTTCTTCGTCCGCGTGGCAGACACAACATCCAAGGAGACAATCGAGAAGGTTTTCGGTGAGGTTGAGTATGTGACACTTGCAGATGTAAGCGGCGAATATGCATTCCTGACAGAGAAACTGACCGAGGGTGCATTTGAGGAGAAGAGCAAGCAGGTTGATATGATTATGCGCATCCGCACTGCATTATAATGAAGTGACAAACAAAAATAAATGTGATAAAATACAGTTGCATTGCCATGCGGTGATGCAGCTGTTTTTCAATTTGCGTCATCATGCAGAGTACAAATCCGCGTGTAGAGGTGTGCATTTTATTTCCCGGGAGATGAGGTGGCAGTTTATGAAACGTAGTGATTATATAACATGGGATCAGTATTTTATGGGGATTGCGATTATGTCTGCGAACCGCAGCAAGGATCCGAACACACAGGTGGGTGCCTGTATCGTGGATCAGGATAATCGAATCTTAACCGTAGGCTATAATGGTATGCCATCCGGCTGCAACGACGATGAGATGCCGTGGGACCGGGAAGGTGAAGGAATGGCGAGCAAATATTTCTTTGTCTGCCATGCAGAATTAAATGCGATTTTGAATTACCGTGGTGGCGGTACATTGCGCGGTTCACGCTGTTATGTAACGTTGTTCCCATGCAATGAATGCGCGAAGGCGATCATACAGGCGGGAATCAAAGAAGTGATTTATATGTGTGACAAATATGCCGATTCGGAAAGCACGATGGCATCGAAGAAGATGTTCGAGATGGCAGGCGTCAAATACACCGAATACGAGAACCAGCACAAGAAGATTGAATTTGAATTATAAGGATCCGACCGGAGGAAACTATGACAGAAGCAAAGACAAAAAGTGTAAATATGACATTTCCGGCATTGTTTAGTTATGTGATGAACACGAACTACCGGAGCATGAGTGGAATATTAGGCCTGGTACTGAGCTTTGGCGCGATCGTAATGCTTGTGATCGGCTGGAATGCGACGTCAGGCAGACAGAAAGCGATATTCATTATTGTGGCTTTGATGTTTACCGTGATCAATCCGCTCTCGCTTGCGTTCAAGACCTTCAAGCAGTTGAAGACAAGCCCTTCGTATAAGCAGCCACTTGTCTATACATTTAGTGACGGTGGAATCGGCGTGTCGCAGGGCGAAGAACATATGGATCTGGAATGGAAAGGCGTGTATCGTCTGCTTATGACGAAATATATGCTTGCCGTCTATACGAACCGGATGCATGCATTTGTGATTCCGCTCGACCAGTTAGGTGACGATAAGGGTAAGATTCTGGCGTCGGTTGTGAATTTTACAGCCGGATACAAGCCGAGAGTCAGCAGAAGTTTAAAGAGGTATCAAAGTGGAAAAGGTATTTAAGAAGGAAAGTTTCAGTGCAGAGGACACCTTTGCAATCGGCAAAGCGCTTGCAGAACAGGCGAAACCGGGTGAGGTATATTGCCTGTATGGCGATCTCGGCTGTGGCAAGACGGTATTCTCGCAGGGATTTGGTGCAGGGCTTGGCGTGACAGAGCCGATCAGCAGCCCGACATTTACGATATTGAAGGAATATGACGAAGGCCGCATGCCGTTTTATCATTTCGATGTCTATCGGATCGGCAGTGACGATGAGATGGATGAGATCGGTTACTACGAAGCGATCGACGGCGATGGCGTCTGCCTGATCGAGTGGGCGGAACTGATCTATGATATATTACCGCCGCAATATAAGAAAGTGACAATAAAAAAAGACGTCGAAAAAGGGTTCGACTATCGAACGGTTTTGATTGAGGAGATAACGAGATGAGAATCTTAGGTGTTGACAGCTCCGGCATGGTGGCAAGTGTGGCGCTTGTCGAGGACGACCTGCTGGTAGCGGAATATTCAGTAAATTATAAAAAGACACATTCACAGACGCTGCTTCCGATGCTGGATGAGATCGTGAAGATGACAGAGTTAGATTTGAATACGATTGATGCGATTGCAGTTGCAGCGGGACCGGGTTCTTTCACCGGACTCCGGATCGGTGCGGCGACGGTGAAGGGACTAGGGCTTGCGCTTGAGAAGCCGGTTATCTCGGTACCAACCTGTCACGGGCTTGCGTATAATCTGTGGGGCAGCGATAAGCTGATCTGCCCGATCATGGATGCGAGAAGAAGTCAGGTTTATACAGGTATTTATGAATTTGCGAAGGATGGCATGCAGGTACTTCTGGATCAGTCGGCAATGGACATTCGGGCGCTCGCGGAGAAGTTAAATGCGATGGGACGCGAAGTGATCTTCCTTGGAGATGGCTGTCCGGTTTACGCGTCTGTACTTGCAGAATGCATGCAGGTACCGTATGCATTCGCACCGGCACACCTGAACCGTCAGCGTGCGTCAGCGGTTGCAAGTCTTGGCGCAGAGTATTTCAAGCAGGGAAAACAGGAACCTGCAGATGATCTGATTCCGATTTATCTGCGCAAATCGCAGGCGGAGCGGGAACGTGAGGAGAAGCTTGTGCAAGAAGGTCAGGCGTAGAAGTTGAAGATTTATTATTATAATAAACAATGTGCCGGAAATAAAATTACAGAGAAGACAGGAATGACCGGAGGCATGATACCGGCGGATGACATGGATTTTGGCGCCTGTATAGCGAATGAAGATGATATGTGGGCAGGGAAATCCGGCAGCCCGGAACAGATCTGTGCACAGAATGTCGCAAGTATGGAATGCAAATCCTTTGCCGATGCGTGGACAGAGGCGATGGTCGCGGATTCCCTTGCACAAAGCTACAATCATCTGTGGCTTGCGGAGGATCAGGCGGGCAACGCTTGTGGCTATCTGCTTGCAAATATACTTGGCGATGAGACGGAATTGCTGCGCATCGCAGTCAATCCGGAATGCCGGAAGGACGGTATCGGCCAGATGCTGATGGATGCTTATTTTGCTTATGCACAGACGGTTGCTGTGCGTGGGTTGCTGGAAGTGCGGCATGGGAATAATGCAGCGAAGCATTTGTATGAGAAGAATGGGTATCATCTGCTTGCTGTCCGGAAGAATTATTATAAGCATCCGGACGAGGATGCGGATATCTATGAGATAGTATTTACAGAAAACGGAGAATAATATGATCGATTTATGTTTGCTTGGAACCGGAGGCATGATGCCGCTTCCGTATCGTGCGCTTACATCATTGATGATGCGGTATAACGGAAGTACGGTGCTGATTGACTGTGGAGAAGGAACACAAAATCAAATACGACAGCAGGGCTGGAGTTTCAAACCGATTGACGTGATCTGCATCACACATTTCCATGCAGATCATATCAGCGGGCTTCCGGGACTGCTTCTGACGATGGGAAATGCGGAGCGGACAGAACCTTTGACGATGGTTGGACCGAAGGGATTGGAACGCGTGGTTAATTCGCTTCGGATCATTGCGCCGGAGCTTCCGTTTGAAATCCGTTTCATCGAACTTGCGGAGCCGGTGGAAGAGCTTGCGTTGTGCGGACTCCGGCTCCGGGCGTTCCGGGTGAATCACAGAGTGACCTGTTATGGGTACAGCGTGGAGCTTGATCGCGCAGGCAGATTCGACGTTGCCCGCGCGAAAGAACTGGAGGTGCCGGTTGCGTATTGGAACCGCCTGCAAAAGGGCGAGACAATTACAGAAGATGGGCGTACCTATACGAGCGATATGGTCATGGGGGCACCGCGGAAGGGGCTGAAGGTGACGTACTGCACAGATACGAGACCGGTAGATGCAATCGCGGAATGCGCCAAAAATGCAGATCTCTTTATCTGCGAAGGTATGTATGGCGAAGAAGAGAAATTCGTGAAAGCGCAGAAACACAAACATATGATGATGCGTGAGGCTGCCGAGATTGCGAAGCAGGCGGAGGTAAAGGAGATGTGGCTGACACATTACAGCCCGTCTACAAACCGGCCGAAGATGTTTGAAGAACAAGTGCAGTCGATCTTCCCGCGGGGATATATTGCAAAAGATCTTACGGAACGGGTGTTGAATTTTGAAGAGGAATAGGCGTATGGAGAATAAACAGAAACCGCGAAACAAGAAAAAAGAAGTCACAATTAAGGGCGTTGTGATTGCGGTATTACTTGTGGTACTTGTGTTGTGGTATTTTAATCAATTAAATAACCGTTCATCAATCAAGCGGGGGACGTCGCAGCAGACGGAGATTGAGGCATTGATGGGATATGACATGAATCAGGAATATCCGAAGACACCGCGGGATGTGGCGAAGCTGCATAATCGTTATTTCAAGGTGATTTATGGACAGAAATTAACGGATGATGAACTTGATGCCATGAACAGAAAACTACGCAGTCTGTACTGTATAGAGCTGTTGCAGGCGAATCCGGAAGCAGATAGTCTGGACAACCTGAAGAAGGATATCGAAGCTGTGAAGGAACAGAAATACACCTATAAGATGTGCGAACTTCCGGAGGCAAGCCAGGTGGAATATTTCACGCGGAACGGCAGGGAGATGGCGTCACTGGAAGTGTGCATCACACTGAATACCGGTGACAAGCTCGGCTATTTCTACCGGCAGTATGCGATGATCAAGGAAAATGACAAATGGAAGATCTACGGCTGGACAGAATCGCAGCTTCCGAGAGGCTCTGCGACGACGCAGGCAGGAATGGTGGAGTAGGAAGCGGAGGAAATTATGCGTTGTGATGAGTGCATAACCAGATAGAACGAGAATGGTTGCGTGAATACGAAACAACAAGAAAAAGAGGAATTACTATGAGTACAACGATACTTTCAATTGAATCATCCTGTGATGAGACGGCGGCAGCAATCGTCGTTGATGGAAGAGAAGTAAAATCAAATATTATTTATTCGCAGATCGAACTGCACAAGCTCTATGGTGGCGTGGTGCCGGAAATTGCATCGCGCAAGCATGTGGAGAAGGTCAATCAGGTGATCCGTGCAGCCATTGAGGAAGCGAATGTGACATGGGATGACATCGATGCGGTGGCAGTGACATATGGACCGGGGCTGGTTGGAGCCCTCTTGGTTGGCGTGAGCGCAGCAAAGGCAGTTGCCTATGCGAAGAAGAAACCGCTGGTTGGTGTGCATCATATCGAGGGACATATTGCGGCAAATTATATTGAACATCCGGATCTGGAGCCACCATTTATGTGTATGGTAGCTTCCGGTGGACATTCCCATCTGGTTTATGTGAAGGACTATACAACCTTTGAAATCGTAGGGCGTACCCGAGACGATGCAGCGGGCGAGGCATTTGATAAGGTAGCGCGTGCAATCGGGCTTGGCTATCCGGGCGGACCGAAGATTGACAAGCTGGCGAAGGAAGGGAACAAAGAAGCAATACATTTTCCGCGGGCGTTCATGGAAGATGCGCCATATGACTTCTCCTTCAGCGGGCTGAAATCCGCGGTATTGAACTATCTGAATGGCTGCGAGATGAAGCATCAGGAGATCAACCGGGCAGACGTGGCTGCTTCGTTCCAGCAGGCGGTCGTTGACGTGCTGACGGATAATTCTGTGCGCGCGGCAAAGGCGTATGGCTGCAAGAAGCTGGCATTAGCCGGAGGTGTGGCATCGAATAGCGCATTAAGAGAAAATATGCAGCGCGAGGCAGCCAAACAGGGACTGCAGTTTTATTATCCATCTCCAATCTTCTGCACGGATAATGCGGCGATGATTGGTGTGGCAGGCTACCATAATTATATGGCGGGCATCCGGGATGGACTGGACTTAAATGCAATCCCGAACCTCAAGATTGGAGAACGCAGATAATGGTAACAGCGATCGTGCTGGCTGCGGGGGTTGGCAGCCGTATGAAAAGTGAAAAGGCGAAGCAGTTTCTGGAAGTGGGCGGACATGAGGTACTGTATTATTCACTGCGTACATTTAACGAACACCCGGAAGTGGATGAGGTCGTGCTTGTGACGAAGGCAGAATTCATGGAACACTGCCGGAAGGAACTGGTGGAACGGTATCAGTTTACGAAGGTAACACATATCTGTGAGGGCGGAAAAGAACGCTATGATTCTGTATACCGTGGACTGTCTGTGGCAGGACGGGACTCCGGAGAAACGGATATTGTCCTGATCCATGATGGCGCCCGTCCGTTTGTAACTGCAGACATGATATCCGCATCGATTGCCTGTGCCGGGAGAAACGGCGCGTGCACAGTAGGCGTGCCTGCCAAGGACACGATTAAGATCGTTGATGAGGATTGCTATGGCATTGATACACCGGAGCGGCAATTCGTCTATCAGATCCAGACTCCCCAGACATTCCGGGCATCACTGCTGCGACGTGCATATGAGACAATGTATGAGGCAAAAAGAAATGGAGACACCCACAATATAACGGACGATACAATGCTTGTGGAACAATATGCGGGTGTGCGTTGTAAGGTCGTGAATGGTGCATATGAGAACCTCAAAATAACGACGCCGGAGGATCTGATGATTGCGGAAATTCTTCTTGAAAAACAACAGAAAAACCAGCAAGAAAAACTTTGAAAAAAATTCAAAAAATGTGTTGACAAGTCTGACACTTTTTGATAAGATAACAAAGTCGCTGATACAAACAGCGATTTTTAATTGAATAAAATTAGAAATGCATGGAGAGGTATCGAAGTGGTCATAACGAGGCGGTCTTGAAAAC
>USFH01000086.1 GCA_900553925.1 uncultured Clostridium sp. | reverse complement strand
CGGAGAACTGCCTTGACTCTTGCGACAAGTTCGTTGGAGTCAAATGGCTTGATCATGTAATCGTCTGCACCGAGCTTCAAGCCGAGTACCTTGTCGAAGACTTCTCCCTTGGCAGACAGCATGATGATCGGCGTCTGGCTTGTCTTCCGGATCTCCGTGCACACTTCATAGCCATCGATATCCGGCAGCATGATATCAAGCAGGATCAGATTCGGGCGAAAGGTCGATGCAAGCTTGATTGCATCCCGCCCGTTATATGCAATTTCCGTTGCAAAGCATTCTTTTATCAGATACAAAGAGATGAGCTCTGCGATATTTTCGTCATCATCAACAATTAAGATTCGTTGTTTCTCCATAGTCCCCTCCTGTTTTATAAATCTACGATCGTAACGCCATATTCGCCTTCGCCGAATTCGCCGGAACGATAGGACTGCACAAGCGGATGGTTCTTCAGATATTGCCAGATACCCTTGCGCAAAGCACCGGTTCCCTTGCCATGGATGATCGTGACACGGGAAATGTGCGCCAATACAGCATCATCAAGATATTTGTCGATTTCAAAGCAGGCTTCGTCGACGGTTTTTCCCATGACATTCAGTTCCGGGGAAAATGTCTTCGCTTTATTCACAGTTGTATGATCGCCGCCTGCGCGCCGCCCCGCATATTTCTGCTTTTCTCCGTTGACCGAGATCGTGCTTTCCGGAATGATCAGAAGGTCGGAGATTGGCAGCATGGCACTCATGATACCCATCTGTACACCAGCAATTCCCTTGTTGTTCGGAAGCTTCGTGATCGTGCCGCGGGTGCCCATGCTGAGTACCTGCACCGTGTCACCGATGTGGAAATCCGAAGCCTTGTGGTTCGAGGTCTGTTTCTTCGTCTCGGACGCGCCTGCTTTCTCGTAATCCTTGATCTTGTTACGCAGGCTGCTCCGCTTCTCCTCCATGGTACGCATGTCGGCTTTGCTCGGATTACTGCGCCATTTGTTGTAATCGCGGATTGTCTGATCGGCCGTTTCCTTCGCTTCTTCGATGATATCCCGCGCTTCTTCCCGGGCGTTCTTCAGAATCTCTGCCTTCTTCGTGTCGAGATTTTCTTCCTTTTTCTTCAGGGATTCCTTCAGGGACTCGATTTCCTGTTTATAGGCTTCGATTGCTTTCTCATCCTCCTCCATGGAGCGTCTGCTGGCTTCAAGATCCGCGAGCAGTGTCTCCATGTCGACGGCGTCGCTGTCGATCTGTTCCTTCGCAGACGTGATAATATACTCAGGCAGACCAAGCTTGCTTGCGATGGCAAATGCGTTGGACTTGCCCGGGATACCGATCGTCAGACGGTAGGTTGGACGGAGCGTTGCCACGTCGAATTCGCAGGAGGCGTTCTCTACCCCATCAGTAGAAAGCGCGTAGGTCTTTAGTTCGCTGTAATGTGTCGTTGCCATGCAGCGGGCGCCCATGCTTTTCAGATAATTTAAGATGGAAACCGCCAGTGCCGCACCTTCCACCGGATCGGTTCCGCCGCCCGGCTCATCGAACAGACATAGCGTGTTCGGGGTTGCGTGCTGCACGATATAAACGATGTTGCTCATGTGAGAGGAGAATGTCGACAGATTCTGTTCGATACTCTGCTCGTCACCGATATCGGCGAAGATATCGTCGAAGACAGCCAGACGGGATTCTTCCATCGCCGGGATGTGCAGACCTGCCTGCCCCATGAGGGAGAACAGTCCGAGTGTCTTCAAGGATACGGTCTTACCACCGGTATTCGGACCTGTGATAATGAGCAGGTTGTAGGCTTCTCCAAGCCGGATATCGACCGGTACAACCGAGTGCTTCTCCAGCAATGGATGGCGTCCCTGCCGTATGTCGATGATGCCGTCGGTGTTGAAGATCGGTCTTGTACTGCTTGTAGCGCGGGCGAATTTCGCCTTGGCAAATATAAAGTCCAGATCGGTCAGCAATTCCAGATCATAGGCGATGTCGGAGACATATGTCGCTGCCTGCGCGCTTAAAGTCTCCAGTATTTTCTCGATTTCTAATAATTCCTCGTTCGCGAGCTCCTTGATCTGGTTGTTCAGATTGACGACAGCCATTGGCTCGATGAAGAGGGTAGAGCCGGTTGAAGACTGATCGTGGATCATGCCCGGGAATTTCGAGCGGTATTCCTGCTTGACAGGGATACAGTATCTTCCGTTTCGCATCGTGATAAGCGAATCCTGCAGCTGGTCACGGTTTGCGTCGCTCTTGATGATCTTGTCTAACTGCTGGTGCAGCTTGTCATTCGTGAGACGGATCTCCCGGCGGATGTTCTTCAGCCCGGAGCTTGCATCATCGGCGTATTCATTTTCAGATAAGATGCAACGCGTGATCTCCGATGCGATATGCTCGAGTGGCAGCAGCATATTGAAACGCTCGGTCAGAGAGTCGTTGGTTGTCTGTGATACCGGCTCCTGATTGCGGCTTGCGAGGGCCTCAGTCAGATCGGAACCGTCCCCGTACTGTTTGACTGCCTTGGCAACCTGCAGGACAGCTGCGATGTCAAGCAGCTCCTGTGAAGTGAGAGTCCCCTGAACCTCCAGGCGTTTGATGGATGCACCAATGTCGCGCAGCCCGGAGAAACTGATATTTCCGTGGCGGTTCAGACGGTTCAGCGCGTCATTTGTCTCCTCCTGCAGTTTGCGGATAACGTCGATATCGCGCTGTGGTTTCATGCGGTCGATCCGCCGCTTCGCCATAGGGGAGGCAGCGTATTCATTGACCATTGATAATATTTTCGTGAATTCTAAGATTCGTAAGCTTCGTTTATTCATGGTTGTTTCCTTTTATAAAAGTATGTTAGGCTTGATGAAAAGCCTTCTTTGCATTGATATGCAGCACCAATCCGATAATGGCTCCGACAAATGCAACAATACCGCCAATCAGAAGCAGATAGAAACCAGCACCATACTGAACCATAGAACCGTAATCGGAAAGCTCATCTTTTGCGCTCATGGTTTCATATACTGCAAAAATTCCCTGAATCAGGGTCAGGATAATATTCAATGTATTTACCCGTAGCATGGACAGGGCAAAGACCACGATTGCCGTTATCAAAAAGATGACGCCATCTTCTCCGTCCTTAAATAATGACATTGATTCACTGTATCCAAAAAGGGAAACAGTCAGGAACGGAAGAAAGACGGAGATTAGACAGAACAGGCTTCCACCCATTACTGCAAAATGTCCGGCATTGAATTTTCTCTTGAACTCTGCACCGGCTGGGGCATAGGCAGCAGAATTGGCATATGGCATCTGATTGTAATTTGCCTGAGGCTGCTGGTACTGCACCTGATTGTAGTTTGCCTGAGGCTGCTGGTACTGAGGCTGTTGATATTGCATTTGATTGAAAGCTGCTGGCTGGGAGATCGATGCTCCGCAGGCAGGGCAGATTGTAGTGCCGTCTGTAAGTGTCGTTCCACATGTTGGACAATTCATAGAATCACGCTCCTTAAAAAATAATATAAAATAAAGATAGCATATATTTAGGGGACTGACAAGAAATATCCTTCCTATTATATGCTTGCGAATCACGGATATAAGTGATATAAATAGGAAAGAGCCAAGTGAGTATGGAGGATAACAGAAAATGAATTATATTAAGGACTTACGAGAAGGAGAGATGATCTCCGAGATTTATCTGTGTAAGAATAAAGTAGTAGCGAAATCAAAGGTTGGAAAGACCTATTATTCCCTGCAGCTGCAGGATAAAACGGGCATGGTCGATGGAAAGATCTGGGATCTGTCGAATGCAATCGCACATTTTGATGCAATGAATTATATCCGGATTGATGCGCAGGTGACAGTATTCAATGGAGCCCTGCAGCTGAATATCAGCCGTGTGCGTGTAGCCGATGAGGGCGAATATAATGTGGCGGATTATATGCCATGTTCGAAGAAGGACATTGATACGATGTATCTGGAACTGCTTGGACTGATCGACAGTGTCAAGAACGAATACCTGAATAAATTATTGAAGAAATTCTTCGTGGAGGATCCGGCATTTGCGGAGCGGTTCAAGAAGCATTCCGCAGCGAAGTCGATTCATCACGGATTTATCGGCGGGCTGCTCGAGCATTCCCTGTCAGTGGCAAAGCTGTGTGCCTATATCGCGGATAATTATCCGGACATCAATCACGATCTGCTTGTGACAGCGGCTATCTGCCATGATATCGGGAAGATGAATGAAATCTCGGATTTTCCGCAGAATGATTATACCGATGAAGGTCAGCTCGTAGGACATATCGTGATGGGAACGATGATGATCGCAGACAAGATCCGGGAGATTCCGAATTTCCCACCGAAGCTTGCAAATGAGCTGAAGCATTGCATCCTGGCACATCACGGAGAACTTGAATATGGATCTCCGAAGAAACCGGCCCTGATCGAGGCTCTTGCACTGGCGCATGCCGACAACATGGATGCGAAGCTGCAGACATTTACCGAGATTATCCAGAATAACACAGGCAAGATGGACTGGCTCGGCTATAACCGGATGTTTGAAAGTAATGTAAGATTAACAGGTGAGTAAGATGAGTAGTGAAGTAAGAAAAGCAATGACGATATTATATAAGGTGCATAACGGGCTGTATGTGAATCTGACGAACCGCTGTCCGTGTGCGTGTACATTCTGCGAGCGGCAGACACGTGACCACGTATCGGAGGTGAATGATGCGCCTCTGTGGCTGGAACACGAGCCAAGCGTGGAAGAGGTGATCGCGGAGTTCGAGAAGATTGATGTTTCAGAATATGAAGAGATCGTGTTCTGTGGATTTGGAGAGCCGACCGAACGGCTGGATGCGCTGCTTGAGATTGCAAAATATCTGAAGGCACATTATGACAAACCACTCAGAATCAACACCAACGGACTTGGAGACCTGATCTGGAAGGAAGACATCACACCGAAGTTTGCCGGACTGATCGATACCATCTCTATCAGTTTAAATACACCGGATGCTAAGCGGTATCAGGAGATTGTGCGTAGCAAATTCGGCGAAGGTTCCTTCGAAGCGATGCTGAAATTCGCGAAGGATGCGAAGCGGTATGTACCAAAGGTAATTTTAAGTACCGTGGAGACGACAATCACAAGAGAAGAAGAGGCAAAGTGCCGGGCAATCTGTGACGAATTGGGCGTGACCTACCGGATACGGCCATTTCACTAAGAAGCCAGCCATTAATTTCCGGACAGAGTATTAACAATGTGGATGAAATAACCGATAGAATAAACAGAGGTGGAGGTTCCACCGACCCAAAGCACAGGGAAGTGCGCATGATTCTAAGGAAGGAGTAAACGAACATGGGAATGACAGTGAACGCAATGGCAGGTATGCAGGCTGTGGGCGAAACCGTGTCTGATTACAGTGTAACTGCAAAGGCTGCAGAGACATCCGGTAAGAAGGATTCTGCCGGGACAGAGAAGGATGCGGTTTACGAGAAAGCAACGCAGGAAAGCACCAAGACACCATATTCCATCAACAAGATGAGCAAGGAAGACCGTGCAGCTTTGGTAAAGCAGCTCAAGGCGGATCAGGAAAGCAGACAGAACAGTCTTACGAATCTTGTATCGCAGATGCTTGGTAAGCAGGCCGGTGTGTACGGAATTGCGAACGGTGACGATTCCATCTGGAAGATTTTTGCAAATGGGAATTTTACTGTGGATGAGGCTGCAAAGGCTCAGGCGCAGGAAGATATCTCCGAGGATGGATATTGGGGTGTAAAGCAGACTTCACAGAGATTGTTTGATTTTGCAAGTGCTCTCGCCGGTGACGATGAGGATAAGATGCGCCAGATGCAGAGCGCGATGGAGAAAGGCTTTAAGCAGGCAACCTCCGCATGGGGCAGGGATCTGCCGGATATCAGTAATCAAACACTGGATGCAGCAAATAAGCTGTTTGAAGAATACTACAAGTCAAAACAGAGCGAATAAACGCACAAAAGGTTTGCTATTTCTAACGATTCGGTGTTACAATAAAAGGGTCTTTGACGAGATCCTTTTATTTTTTTGCGGAGAGAGAAAATGCTTAGATTCTGGTATGTGATCGTTATTTCTTTGCCTTATATTATTTATTATCTGGCGAAGGGAAGTTATATAGAGAAAAATACAGAAAAATATTCGGAGGCAGACCGTTATCGTGTGGCGCTGCGGGTGATTCATGTCATGAAACGGAACGGCAGAATCCGGACGAGTGTGACCGGCGTGGAGAACCTGCCTGCGGAGGGTGGTTATGTATTATATGCCAATCACCAGGGTAAATACGATGCGCTTGGGATTATGGATGCACATAAGAAGCCTTGTACCGTCATGATGGATGCGAAGCGTTCGAAGATGATTATCGTTGATCAGTTTATCACATTGATTGATGGATGCCGGATTGATAAGACGGACATCAAAAGCCAGGTTGAGGCAGTCCGGAAAGTGACAAGAGAAGTAAAAAAGGGAAGGCGGTACATAGTATTTCCGGAGGGCGGATATTTCCACAACCGGAATGCAATCAAGGAATTCATGCCGGGGGCATTCAAATGTGCGGTTCGTGCGAACTGCCCGATTGTTCCCGTGTTACTGATAGATTCCTATAAGCCGTTTGAGATTAATTCCCTGCGGCGATGCAGGACACAGGTGCATTTCCTGCCGGCAATCTATCCGGATGAATATGAGGGGCTTACAACAGATCAGATTGCGAAGCTGGTGCGCAACCGGATTGTGGATGCGATGCAGGTCAAAGCGTGTGCATAGGAAGTATTGAGGGAACAGAGGAGGTATGTTGAATGGATATCAATCAGGTTTTACTGGATTATGATAATATGTTTGGGACACATTCCATTGAAGATATAGAAGATTTTCTGACATCGAATATCGAGGCAGCGATGGATGAGCGGGATTATGCATCGGCACTCTCTTTATTGAACGAGATGATGGGACTATGCAGGGACACGAACCAGAATGCCAAGGGACTGCGGTACTGCGCAGAGATCGAAGATATCCTTGTGAAGATGGGGATGGAAGGAACGGAGGAATATGCAACCCGCCTGTTGAATGTTGCAAATGCGTATCGTACCTTTGGTTATTATATGAAAGCACAGAATCTGTTCGAGCGGGTGGAGGTAATCTATCGGGAGAAGCTTTCTGCGGGAGATTACCGGTTTGCGACGCTCTACAATAACTGGGCGTTTGTCTATCAGGGAAGCGGGGAGCTGAAGAAGGCAGAGGAGATGTTCCGCCGTGCACTTGCAGTGTTGGAATTGCAGCAGAATGCATGGATGGATCAGGCAACGACATGGTGTAATCTGGCACAGGTGCTGTTACAGCTTGCAGGTGGTACACCGATGGGAACACATGGTCAGAAGGTGGATGGTACAACCGCCGCCACAATGTATGAGGAAGCATTGCAATGTCTCGAACGGGCTCAGCGTATCTTTGAATGGGACGGAAAAAGAGACTATCATTACGGCACGGCACTTTCCCTGATGGGGGATGCGCTCTGTATGCGTGAGGCGTATGCGGAGGCACAGGATTATTATCAGCGGGCGATGCAGGAGATGGAGAAGCATGTTGGAAAGTCCGATGCATACCTGAAGATTGAAGAACGATACAAACAAGCAAAATATTATGCAGACAAAATGAGTGAAGAGGAAGAAACGGCGGTCTTAACATCCGATATGAGACCGGACTTGCAGGTAGAATATCAGACGAATATTGTACATATGGGAGAGAAGCATGCGGAGTCTGTGCCGAAGGATATCCTGCAGGAGCAGACTGCGGTGGAAGATCGTGATTATGTGGATACACTGACAGAGGATACAGTAAGGCCGGAGGCGGAAGACAACTGGCTGCATATCTGCAGACGCTTTTATGAGCAGCATGGGAAGAAGATGATTCATGAGGAATTCCCAGACTATGAGGCAAGGATTGCAGTTGGCCTGGTTGGCGAAGGCTCGGAGTGCTTCGGGTATGATGACAGCATCTCGCGGGATCATGATTTTGCACTCGGATTCTGTCTGTGGCTGTCGGAGGAGGATTACCGGAGCATCGGAGGGATGCTGCAGCATTCCTATGAACAGCTGTTGGTTGATTTCGGAGAGGAGTTCCTGCGCGAGAACCGGATTCCGGCACCGACCAATTCCGTGAACAAGGTATTGTCGCATAGAAGAGGTGTTTCTTCGGTGCGTGAATTCTATGAGAATCTGCTAGGTGTCAAAGTGCAGAAGACACAGGAAGGCGGATATATTCTCCCGGACAGCTGGAGGCAGATATCGGAAGAGAAGCTTGCAGCCGCGACAAATGGAATGGTATTCCGGGATGATACAGGTGCATTTACGAAGATACGGGAAAGTCTGCTTGAATATTATCCGACGAAAGTCTGGATGATGCGGCTTGCGGAGAAGCTGCATGGGTTTGCACAGACCGCACAGACGAACTATGCGCGTATGATGGCGAGACAGGATTATGTGACGGCAAATCTGTGTGTGGCAAAGGGCACGCAGTACACGATGGAGATTATTTATCTCCTGAACCAGAAATATGCCCCTTATTATAAATGGATGCGCAAGGGTATGCAGAGCCTGTCACTGATTGACAGTGTGGCTCCGATCTTAGACCGGATTGCGGTAATCCCGAATCAGGCAGCGGCGTGGGAAGGACGCATATACAGTGCATATGAGACGAATTACAAGGATGAGATTGTGTCCTGCTTTGAGGATATCGCGGAATATCTGCTGATGGAACTTAAGATGCAGGGCGTTGTGAAAGGAACGGATACGTTCCTGGATGTGTATGCGCAGGATCTGATCAAGCGTGTGGATCGCGGCGATTTCGGAGCGGTGGAAGATGCGGAGATGGAAGCAAATTATCGCGAGTATGTGAATGATCTGAAGCAGGCGGCGAGAGAAAAAACAAACGGGAAGTCCAAATATGAGCTTGAAGAAGAGATGGGACTTACACGGGAGTGGGGTGCGGAGGATCATTTCAACCAGGAGGAAGTGATTGCTTCGATTATCGATACCGAGTGGAAGCTGTTTGGCAGTGCGGCATATCCGGATGACTGGAATACATTTTACATTATGCGGAAGAGCCGGTATCTGGCATGGCCGAAGGATCTGCTTATCAGCTATCAGCAGGATATAACAACCGGAGTGGAAGCACAACGCAGTGAGAAGCGGATTGGAATCGAAGAGGAACTCGTGCAGATCCAGTCGGAATGGATGCAGAAGTTCATGCAGAATTACCCGAAGACTGCGGGATATGTGCGGTTTGTCTATACGAATGATGTGCAGATGTCTGTGGAAGAAGTCCTGCGGAAGGAGATCGCGGCATATGGTGACCGGACATTTATCCTGTTTGGCAAATATGTGACGGATATCGCACAGGCGGGTGGTAATCTGAGCTAT
>USFH01000085.1 GCA_900553925.1 uncultured Clostridium sp. | reverse complement strand
TATGCATTGGCATACCCGCTTCTTTTGTGCGATCGTCTGTATATTCGTCCTGCCTTATTCCTGAATTGTCTGCGATTCAATGATCACAGGTTCGTGGATTACAACGGTGTAATGTGATTTGACCAGTTTTATGAGAACATCTTGATTCTACGCACATGTCTCTCGTCGTTAGAAAATGGTGTATCCACGAATTTGTCCACGATCATAAGTGCAAGACCAGGTCCGATTGTACGTGCGCCCATGCAGAGTACATTGGCGTTGTTGTGCTCGCGGGTTGCCTGCGCAGAGAAACAGTCACTGCAGAGTGCGGCGCGGACACCTTCGACCTTATTTGCAACCATGCTCATACCGATACCGGTACCGCAGATGAGAATACCCAGATCCTGCTTGCCAGCGGCGATTGCCTCTGCAACAGCCTTTCCATAGATTGGGTAGTCACAGGATGCTGTGCTGTCACAGCCGTAATCTGTCACTTCAAATCCGCGATCCTTCAAATGCTTGATAACCTCCAGTTTGAGTTCATATCCGCCATGGTCACTTCCAATTGCGATTGTCATATCTTAAATCCTCCTGTAATTTTATGAAATACATGCAAACCATATATAAATATAAGAATGTACATAATTACGAATTCTACGCAAACGCGCTTCCGCTCAGCTCATCACGCAACGGTACTAAATTCGCGACAAAATCAGTCGCTCATTAAGTGCCGGCGTGCTTCGATGGTCTGCTTTAGAATTGTAATTATGTACATCATACATATTAATGTGGTTTGCATGTATGATATCTACACGGTGATGACTCTGTGTCCTGCCGCTTTTAACAGCCGGTTCATGATGGCACCGCCGAGTTCGTTCTGGTCAAATGCTTCGCTGTACATATATTCCATCTGCTCGCTGTCACATTCACGCAGGGCGGCATAAAGCCGTGCAGAGATCGTCTGTCCTTTGCTTCCTTCGCCGACGATCAGTACATGCGAATAGTTCTTATATAAGGATGCATGCTCCTTGGTTGTGAGAATTGCGACCTTGTAGCCCTGGGCTTCCTTTTCATTTACAAGTGCCTTGATCTTCTCCGCTACGCGCAATGTTTCCGCTTCGGTCGCGTTATAAGAGACCTTGACACCGGAATGCAGGCTTGCCCGGTTTGCCGATTCGTCTGCGACAGCCTCCACGATACTGAGCGTTCCGTGTGGTGCGTAGTGCGTATATTTCATGCCGGGTGCTTTCGGGCGAAGATTTGGATCCGGCTCGATAATAGCTGGATCAATCGTCACGTCGCCGACGATCTCGGAGAGCATCGCCTTCGTGATAAAGCCCGGTCGAAGAATCGTTGGGATCGTGCCTGTCATATCGACGATCGTCGATTCAATTCCGATTCCGACGGCACCACCATCTAATATCATCTCGATGCGTCCGTCCATGTCCTCCCATACATGCTGTGCGGTCGTCGGTGATGGTCTGCCGGAAGTGTTTGCAGATGGGGCTGCGATGGAGACACCGCTTGTGCGGATCAGTTCCTGTGCGATCGGGTGGGATGGCATCCGGATCGCAACGGTCGGCAGTCCGCCGGTCGTTCCGTCTGGGACGATGGCAAGCTTCGGAAAGATGATCGTCAGCGGTCCCGGCCAGAAAGCTTCCATCAGCATGTGCGCTTTTTTTACCATGTCCGGGTGCGTCCGGTTCATCGTTTCCAGATCTGCCAGCTTCTCTACCGCATCGGTATCTGCGATGTGGACAATCAGCGGATTGTCGCTTGGACGTCCCTTGGCAGCGTAAATCTTCGCGGCTGCATCTGCATTTAATGCGTCAGCACCTAATCCGTAGACTGTTTCCGTCGGAAATGCGACCAAGCCGCCGTTCTGCAGGATTTTCGATGCCTCTGCAATTGCTTCTTTGTTATTCCCATTTAATAATTTCGTTTCCATGCCGCTATTTTACATCAATCGTTAGGGAATGACAACCTTTTCGCGAAAATACAATTCTAAAATACTGTTTAATTCGGTGCATAAATGATTGAAAATTAAGGAAAAATCTTATATAATAAGCCTTGTGTATATCTGATTGTATTGGAAGGGTTTAAATGAACAACAAAGAGAGAAGCCAGGTTATGAAGATGTTATATCTAATCACGCAGATTGGGTTTACGATGGTGGTTACGATCTTCATAAGCATGGGCATCGCATATCTGATAAATCGTATATTTGGGAAAGATTTTATGGTATGGTTTATCGTGATCGGTGTGCTGGCGGGTTTTCGCTCCGTGTATATTCTTATACGGAAATTCCTGAATGATTCAGATAATAAACACAGGTAAATAACGGATGCACGGCAAGTTTTTGTCGGTGTGGTGTATCGAAAGACAGGACAGTTACGATATGACAGAGGTTCACAGAGTATTGAAGGAACTGTATATCGGCATGGCGGCATGCATGATAATATTTTTGGCGGCTGGCGCATTTTTTGCGCGTCCGTATTACATGTTCGCAATCGCTTTATTCGCAGGCAATCTCGGTGGTGCGCTGCGCATCTATCATATCTATGATGTGCTCGATCAGGCACTGGATATGGGAGAGGCAGGGGCAAAGAAAAAAGTGATCGTAAACAGCCTGCTGCGTATGGTTGTGACACTTGCTTTGCTGGTAGGTTCTATATATCTTGGAATCACAGCATTTGCAGGCGTGGCACTTGGAATGATCGAACCGAAGATCTGCGCCTACCTGCAGCCTAAAATCCGCCGCATCCTGATCCACCTCGGATTGGAAGAACCGGAACAACCGGTCGGGCCGGAACAACCCAGTCAGGAAGATGATGAATCCCGTTTCCAGACCGAGGATGAGGAATAAGGTAGTAAATAGGAGATTGCAAAATAGACGACTATGTAGATCGAGTTGAACATAATTACCAATTCTTAAGCGCGTGTCTGCGTAGAATTGCGTAATTTGTTCAACTCATTAGAAACATTTGTTTTGCAATCGACTAACATAAAATAAAAAAGGAGGAAAAGCGTATGAGGAGTGGGTTTGCCACTGGAATACAAGTAATCAGTAACAGCTCCGAAGATGTAGATTTCTATATCCACGAACTGTATCCGATTCATTTCTTTGGCACGACGGTATATATTACCACCACCCATGTCTGCACCTTCATTGTACTGCTGGTGATTGCGATCTTAGCAATCTGTGCCAGAAGAAGTGTGCTGAAGACGCGGGATAACCCAAGTAAATTCGCCACTGGAGTCGAGCTTGCCATCGAATCACTGATCAAGTTTGTCAATGGCACGATGGGAAAAGAAGCTGGTAAGCATTATATCAATTACATCGGAACCTTGTTCATATTTGTACTTTTTTCGAACATATCCGGCTTGTTTATGCTTCGGCCGCCGACCGCGGATTACGGAACGACGCTCTGTATCGCTCTTGTATCATTTGTCATGATACAGTACGCATCCATTCGTTACCAGAAATGGGGTGCATTTAAGAGTCTGTTCGATCCGATATTCCTGTTCTTCCCGATCAACGTGATCAGTGAGTTTGCCACACCGGTATCATTGTCGCTGCGTTTGTTCGGTAATATTCTGGCAGGAACCGTTATGATGGCACTTTACTACGGCATGCTGCCGATATTTGTAAAGATTGGTATTCCATCGGCACTGCATGTGTACTTCGATTTGTTCTCAGGTGTGATCCAGGCGTATGTATTCTGTATGCTGACGATGACATTTGTAGCAAATAAGCGAAATGTAGAAGGGTAATAAGATTTAATATTTAGAAAAAACGGAGGAATTATTTCATGAATGGTATTACAGGTGAAACAATAGTTAACGCTGCATCCGCAATCGGTGCAGGTATTGCAGTTTGTTCCGGTATCGGTCCTGGTATCGGTCAGGGTATCGCTGCCGGTTACGGTGCTTCCGCAGTTGGACGTAATCCGGGTGCAAAGGGTGACATCATGTCAACGATGCTTCTTGGACAGGCGGTAGCCGAGACAACCGGTCTGTATGGTCTGGTTGTATCACTTCTTCTGATGTTCGTTAAGCCTTTCAAGTAAGAACAAAATTAGGAGGAGTAAAATATGACAGGAATTGCAAATATCGCGCTTCTGTCAGAGGAGACGGGCCGTATCTTCGGTCTGGATGCGCAGCTTCTGTTCGATATTCTGATACAGGGACTTGCGGTATTTCTGCTCTTCATCTTTCTGACTTATGTGCTGATCAACCCGGTGCGCAAGGTGCTCGAGGACAGACAGAACAAGATCAAGGATGATCTTTCCCATGCGGCGACAGACCGCGCGGAGGCAGAGAAGCTTCGTGCAGAGTATGATGAGAAGATCAAAAATGCGAACAGCGAAGCGGGTGAGATCCTTTCTTCCGCAAGAAAACGTGCGGTGAAGAACGAGGAAAACATCATTGCCGAGGCGAAGGAAGAGGCAGGACGCATTATCGACAGAGCAAACAGTGAAGCCGAGCTTGAAAAAGAACGTGTGAAGGATGAGGTGAAACAGGAGATCATCGGCGTAGCAACCGCGATGGCAGGAAAGTTCGTTGCATCCTCTCTCGATGAGAACACACAGGCTTCTCTGATTGATGAGACGCTGAAAGAGATGGGTGATGATACATGGCGAGACAAGTAGAAACAACCTATGGAGATGCACTTTTGGAACTTGCCTTGGAAGAAGGCAGTCTGGATATGCTCTACGAAGAAGCGCAGGCTCTTGTGACAGTGTTACAGGAAAACGAAGAATTGCTCCGCATTCTCAGGCATCCACAGATTGATAAGGATGAGAAGCGGAAGATAGTGGATAACATTTTCAAAGGACGCGTATCGAAGGATATGGTCGGATTGTTCGGCATCATGGTTGAAAAAGACCATGGCAGCAAGATTGTAGATGTGCTCCGCTATTTTATCAGACAGGTAAAACGAGTAAAAAATATAGGAGTTGCAAGTGTGACAAGTGCGGTTGCACTTACCGGTGCACAGAAGGCATCGATTGAGAAGCGTCTGCTTGAGACGACAGATTTCGCTTCGATGGAAGTAACCTATACGGTAGATGCATCCATCATCGGCGGGCTTGTGATTCGAATTGATGACAGAGTGGTTGACAGCAGTATCAAAACCAAGATTGAGACGATGTCAAAGGCACTCGCACAATCATAAGAAGGAGGTGTTCGTGTTCCATGAATTTAAAACCGGAAGAGATTAGTTCCGTAATCAAAGAACAGATTAAGAACTATGAGACAAAACTGGAAACATCCGACGTTGGAACAGTTATCCAGGTAGCGGACGGAATTGCACGTATTCACGGTCTTGAGAATGCGATGCAGGGCGAACTTCTGGAATTCCCAGGTGAAGTATACGGCATGGTTATGAACCTGGAAGAAGACAATGTAGGTTCGGTTCTTCTCGGTGATCATAGAAATATCAACGAGGGAGATATAGTGAAGACAACAGGACGCGTGGTGGAAGTGCCTGTTGGCGATGCGATGCTTGGTCGTGTCGTAAATGCGCTCGGTCAGCCAATTGATGGCAAAGGACCAATCGCAACCACGAAGTCAAGACAGATCGAGAGAGTCGCATCGGGCGTTATCTCCCGTAAGTCGGTTGACACACCGCTTCAGACGGGTATCAAGGCGATTGACGCCATGGTTCCGATCGGAAGAGGACAGCGTGAGCTGATCATCGGCGACAGACAGACCGGTAAGACAGCAATCGCGATCGATACGATCATCAATCAGAAGGGGCAGGGTGTAAACTGTGTCTACGTTGCAATCGGTCAGAAGGCATCGACTGTAGCAAATATCGTAAAGACATTGACAGAGTACGGCGCAATGGCATACACAACGGTTGTTGCAAGTACCGCCAGCGACCTCGCTCCGTTACAGTACATTGCACCATACGCCGGATGTGCGATCGGTGAGGAATGGATGGAAAATGGAAAGGATGTATTGGTTGTATACGACGATCTGTCGAAGCATGCAACTGCTTACCGTACACTCTCTTTGCTCCTTCGTCGTCCACCGGGCCGTGAGGCTTATCCGGGTGATGTATTCTATCTGCATTCCAGACTGCTGGAGCGTGCAGCCCGTATGAGTGATGAATACGGCGGAGGAAGCTTAACAGCACTCCCGATCATCGAAACACAGGCAGGCGACGTATCCGCTTACATTCCGACCAATGTTATTTCCATTACAGACGGTCAGATCTATCTGGAAACAGAAATGTTTAACTCCGGATTCCGTCCGGCTGTTAATGCAGGTCTTTCCGTATCCCGTGTAGGTGGTTCTGCGCAGATCAAGGCAATGAAAAAGATCGCTGCTCCTATCCGTGTGGAGCTTGCACAGTACCGTGAGCTTGCTGCATTCGCACAGTTCGGTTCCGAACTGGATGCAGATACCAAGGAAAAGCTGGCACAGGGTGAAAGAATCAGAGAGATCTTGAAGCAGCCTCAGTACAAGCCGATGCCTGTACAGTATCAGGTTATCATTATTTATGTAGCAACCAATAAATATCTTCTGGATGTCCCGGTTGAGGATATTACAAGATTTGAAGCAGAGCTCTTTGAATTTTTGGATACCAAGTATCCTGAAGTACCAAAGAACATTGCAGAGGAAAAGGTAATTTCCGAAGAGACAGAACAGATTTTTGTAAAGGCAATCAAAGAATTCAAGGCACAGTTTAAGTAAATTGCAGAAAGAATAGGTGAACACGCATGGCTTCAATGAGAAGTATCAAAAGGCGCAAGGAATCTGTTCAGAGTACACAGCAGATCACGAAAGCAATGAAGCTCGTATCCACTGTTAAGCTGCAGAGAGCAAAAACGCGTGCAGAACAATCAAAGGCATATTTTGAATGCATGTATGAGACTGTCAAATCCATGCTTGCCAAAGCCGGAACGATCAATCATCCTTATTTAAGGGCCGGTGAAAGCAGCAAAAAAGCAGTCATTGTCATCACAAGTAACAGAGGTCTTGCCGGTGGTTACAACTCCAATGTCATAAAGCTGATCACAAAGAATGAGGATCTGAAAAAAGAAGATCTGAAGATCTACGCGATCGGTAAAAAAGGAAAAGACGCACTGGAGAGAGCCGGTTATGAGATCGCTGCCGATTATTCCGATATGATCGACGAACCGGTTTATATCGATGCCATGAATATCGCAGACACTGTTCTGAAAGCATTTTCAGACGGTGAGGTCGGTGAGATCTATCTGGCATACACCGCATTCAAAAATACCGTTGTCCATATCCCGCAGTTTTTAAAGCTTCTCCCGGTCAGCGGGCAGGAGACGGAAGCAGCGGAGACAAAGACAGATGCAGACGATAAGCTTCTGATGAACTTCGAACCGGAGGAAACGGAAGCACTTGACCTGATCATTCCGAAATATATCACAAGTCTGATCTTTGGCGGAATGGTAGATGCTGTCGCAAGTGAGAACGGTGCACGTATGCAGGCAATGGATTCAGCAACAAGCAACGCTGAAGAAATGATTGATTCATTGGCTTTACAATACAATAGAGCCCGTCAGGGAACTATTACGCAGGAATTAACCGAAATTATAGCAGGTGCGGAGGCCATCAGCTAGAAAAGGAGTGAATAGAAAACAATGGCAGAACAGACAATCGGAAAGATCACGCAGGTTATCGGTGCTGTACTTGATATCAAGTTTGCGGAAGGCAGCCTTCCGGAGATTAACGAAGCAATTCGCATCGAGCGTGGCGAAAACGAAAAGCTCATTGTAGAAGTGGCACAGCATCTGGGCGACGACACTGTCAGATGTATTGCCATGGGACCGACTGACGGACTGGTAAGAGGAATGGATGCGATCGCAACAGGCGCTCCGATTACCGTACCTGTCGGCGAAAAGACATTAGGAAGAATCTTCAATGTCTTAGGTGAGGCAATTGATAATAAAGAACAGCCTACAGATGTGGACTATGAACCGATCCACAGACCGGCACCTCAGTTTGCGGAGCAGTCTACAGAGACAGAGCTTCTCGAAACCGGTATCAAGGTAGTCGATCTTCTCTGCCCGTATCAGAAGGGTGGTAAGATCGGATTATTCGGTGGTGCAGGTGTAGGTAAGACTGTACTGATCCAGGAGCTGATCCGTAATATCGCAACCGAGCATGGTGGATATTCCGTATTTACAGGCGTTGGAGAACGTACAAGAGAAGGAAATGACTTGTATCATGAAATGACAGAATCCGGCGTTATCGATAAGACAACCATGGTATTCGGTCAGATGAATGAGCCGCCGGGATCCAGAATGCGTGTCGGTCTGACAGGACTGACAATGGCAGAGTACTTCCGTGATAAAGGCGGTAAGGACGTACTTTTATTCATTGATAATATTTTCCGTTTTACACAGGCAGGTTCCGAGGTATCAGCGCTTTTAGGCCGTATGCCTTCCGCTGTAGGTTACCAGCCGACACTGCAGACAGAAATGGGTGCCCTGCAGGAGCGAATCACTTCCACAAAGAATGGTTCCATTACTTCTGTACAGGCAGTTTATGTACCGGCGGACGACTTAACTGACCCGGCTCCGGCTACAACATTTGCTCATCTGGATGCAACAACCGTACTTTCCCGTTCTATTTCAGAGCTTGGTATTTATCCGGCAGTTGATCCGCTGGAGTCTACCTCCCGTATCCTTGATCCTCGTATCGTAGGACAGGAGCACTATGAAGTAGCACGTGGTGTACAGGAAATCTTACAGAAATACAAAGAATTACAGGATATCATCGCAATTCTTGGTATGGATGAACTTGGCGAGGATGATAAGCTGGTCGTAAACCGTGCCAGAAAGATCCAGAGATTCTTATCTCAGCCATTCTTCGTTGCTACACAGTTTACAGGCTACGAAGGAAAATACGTACCGATTGCAGAAACGATCAGAGGCTTCAAGGAAATTCTGGAAGGTAAGCATGATGATATTCCGGAAAGCTACTTCTTAAATGCCGGAAGCATCGATGATGTGGTAGCCCGCGTAAAGTAAGGAGTGAGACCGGATGGCAGATGAAAGAAACTTTGAACTGAAGATTATCACACCGGATCGCGTTTTTTACGAAGGTGAGGCTGTTATGGTCGAATTTAATACGACAGAGGGAGAGATTGGTATTTACAAGCACCATATCCCGATGACAGTGATCATCAAACCGGGTATTCTTACCATTACGGAAGAAAATGACGAAACGCGTGAAGCTGCTCTGCATGCCGGTTTTGTAGAAATACTGCCGGATAAGGTGACGATCATGGCGGAAATCATTGAATGGCCGCAGGAGATCGATCTGGACAGAGCGGAGGCGGCAAAGGAAAGAGCGGAAGAACGTCTTCTGCACAGGACAAGCCAGACCGATGTCGCAAGAGCGGAGACTGCGCTGCAGCGTGCAATAGCACGTATCGAAACAGTCAAATAGAAGAGCAAAATTTTGCGGGAGCTGTTATGTAACA